>JARLJJ010000047.1 GCA_031291275.1 Formivibrio sp. | reverse complement strand
TTGGGAGCCACTCACCGCATTGGATTTCGTTGTGGCTGATGTGACTGATGTTGCGCCTGCCGACCCGCAGCCAGCCAACCAGCGCCATATTGCGAGGGTTCGATACGCAGGATGCGGTGTTCGCCAATCATTGCGGAGATGGCCGCCACGATGGCTGCAATATCTTCTTCCGGAATATCTTGATCGGCAATGGGCGCAGGCTGGGAAGCAACGGCCGAAACAATAACTTTAGGTCGACGCGAGGCCAGCCAGGCTGCAACACGGTTAAGCAGCGGGAACCCTGTCAACACAACACCGATGAAAGAGATCACCAAAAAACTCAGTAGAAAATCAATCAGACTGAGTATCAACGCGCCCTGCAGTGTGTCAGGAATGAGGGACTTCATATGTGCGCTCCTTCGTGCTAAACCACACCGATCAACGCCAACATGATCCCGCCTGAGATGGCGGTACCGAACACGCCAGCGAGGTTGGGGCCCATCGCGTGATAGATCAGGAAGTTCTTCGGGTTTTCTTCATGCGCCACGATATGCGAGACACGCGCCGCGATTGGCACAGATGCAATACCGGCTGATCCGATCAGCGGATTGATCTTGACCTTGAGAAACAGGTTCATGATTCTGGCGGTGACGACGCCCGAGCCAGTACCAAACATGAAGGCGACCAGGCCAAGCGCCACGATCTCCAGTGTTTGCAGCGTCAGAAATTTGTCTGCTGCCATGGTGGAGCCAATCGCCACCGTCAAGACCAGAATAATGACGTTCATCAAGCCACCAGCGGCAGTCTTGGCCAAGCGATCTGTGACGCCGACTTCTTTGAGTAGGTTACCGAACATCAGCATGGTGATGAGCGGCGCAACCGGCGGGAAGAACAGGTTGACGATGATGGCAATCACGACCGGAAAAGCAATCTTTTCCAGTTTGGTGACTTTGCGCGAATCGGCCATGCTGATCTGCCGTTCGGCCTTCGTGGTCAGTAAGCGCATGACCGGAGGTTGGATCATCGGCATCAACGCCATATAGGAGTAGGCTGCCACCGATACCGGCCCCAACAGATGCGGTGCGAGCTTCATGGTGACAAAGATAGCCATCGGGCCGTCAGCTCCGCCGATGATGCCGATGGCACCTGCTTCGGCCAAGCTGAAGCCAAGCAACTTGGCCAGAATCAGTGCCACAAAGATACCCAGATGAGCGCCTGCGCCCAGAATCACCAGCTTGGGGTTGGCGATCATTGGACCGAAGTCAGTCATGGCACCGACACCGAGAAAGATCAAAGGCGGAATGATCAGTTTGGCCACACCCTCATAGGCGTAATGAAAGAGACCACCTTCCTTGACGACGTAAAGTAACGCCGAAATAGCTTGTCCTCCCGCTACGTCATCTGGTGGTCCAGGTACATTCGCCACAATGCAAGAGAAGCCGATACCAATCAGCAGCAGCGGCTCGTAGTGCTTGCTGATGGCCAGATAGATCATGACCGCTCCGACCAGAATCATCACCAGGTTGCCGATGGAAAAATGGATTACCCCAGTTTGGTCGAGCAGGGCGCGAAGAAAAATCGGGAGTTGATCCATGGCTGCATCCGTCTTTCCAGAAGGGCCCGCAACGGCTTTGGTGCCGAACTGCAATATCGGGCATTGTCAAAAGTGACGATGCGAGTATAGGGTAAACCCTAGTCTCATTCATCATTCCTGTATCGACCAATTTGCAGCACAAAAAATAACACGCTGTAGTGTCCCAACGTTCTTCATCTGGGATCGCTGTTAAATGTGCAAAGCAGCCAAGACGCCAATGGCAATCCCAATGGCTCCGGCTCCAAACATGGCGTATTCAAGCCACTTCTTTTTGGCCAACATGAGCTGTATGCCCGCCAGGGTAAGTTGGCCCAGGCGCGTGAGTCGCTGACCACTGCAGAAAAGTCTGCGCCTGGACTCCGTTTCGCCAAGCCCGAGACCGTCCAAGCGCTGCGCTCCCAGCTCACTGCCAAACCCCAGTCCAAATCAATTGCACTTATTGATGGATGGGTAAAATGACACTATGAGCGCCACAATGGTTGCTTCAACGGACGATCTTTTTTGCTTCAACAAAGCGGCCGTTTGGTTAACACCAATTTCACACTTGAATTGGCTTGCATCGGTCAGCGATAGGTAGAGTAGAGATATGGCGCGGACAGCAGGATCGGTGGATTCCTAGTCAACGTTGACTTAGTGATCAAGCATACCTGCAGGTAGCGTCAGCCCATGTTGTCGCCATCGGCCCGGAGGTTGCCCGTGATATCGGCCAAATGCAGTGACGAACGCATAAAGTGACGTGTATCCCACTCGCTGGGCGACATCGGCTAGCGCAACATCTTGTGTCTGCAAGAGATCGCGTGCAACCGCCATTCTCCATTCCGTGAGGTACCTCATAGGTGTTTGTCCAAGAACCTCTTGGAAAATACGAGCAAACGCGGCTCGGGACTTATTGCTGAGCTTTGCCAGCTCATTAACTGTCCAAGGCATATCGGCATGCTCATGCATCGCCTGGAGGGCACGTGATAGACGTGGGTCAGAGGCAGCACGAAACCAAGCGGGAGCATTTGCACTGCACTCAAGGCCGGTTCGAAGACCTAGTACCACTAGAACGTCTAGCAATCTGTCAAGCACCGTCTGGCGACCTGGTTCGACATGCGCAAGCTCCCTGGATAGAAGGGCAACAACACCATGAATCGGGTTGTCAATGCTTGAAGGAATTGAAAGCACAGGTGGCAGCACATTGACGAGCCCGGCACCAATATCGCCAGCGAAGCGATAGGCGCCACAAAGGAATACCGCCGCCCGCGGATCAACCTCTATCTCGTCGGCAGAATGCTGAGACCGAAAGTCCTCTGGAGCCACACTATGCGCACCCGGCTCATGGGCGATATAGTGGTCCGGGCCGCCACGCACAAGTGCCAGATCGCCAGGCTTTAGTTCTAGGGGGTGGTCATCGCCCTCCGTCCACAACCAAGCGTGTCCTTGGATCATCGCGTGGACAGCAAGTTGGATTGATCCAGGCAATCGAAGACCCCATGGCGCGACAGCGATAGACCGCGCAAAGACACCCCCAGATGCCCGCGCCCTAACCAGATGTTCCTGTAATACGTCCATGAATGGAGCGTATCACACAATATATCAAGCGTACAAATTATTGATGCACTCACAAATTTCGCCAAAAATTGACTCCTCACCGTATCAACTCGGAGTTACATCATGAACGAAGAAACCAATAGCAACGTCCTTGTCCTCGGCGCCACAGGCAAAACTGGATCCCGAGTTGCCCAAAAGCTGGCGGGCCGAGGAATCGCAGTCCGTAAGGCTGCCCGCAATGGAGCGGATATTCACTTTGACTGGAGTGACCCAACAACGTTTGAATCAGCTTTACATGGGATTACAGGCGTATACCTCGTCTCACCCGTGATGCGAGTCGACTTCGCGAACGTGGTCTCGCGCTTTCTTGACGAGGCTGAGCGGGCCGGTATCCAGAACGTTACATTTCTCAGCGCATACGGCATGGAACACGCACCGGCGGAGGTTGCACTGCGCGCCGTTGAACTTGATCTTGCCGCACGCATGTCGCTGTCGCACACAGTCATACGCCCAGCTTGGTTCATGCAAAACTTCAGTGAGACATTTCTCAAGCCCGTAAACGACGAAATAGTTGTGCCATGCGGGACCGGGGCAGAGGCCTTTGTAAGCGCCGAGGACATCGCGTCAGTCGCAGTAGCGACGCTCATTGATCCAGCGCGACACGCGGGCCGTGCGTATGCCCCAACTGGGCCTGCAGCGCTTACGTTTGAGGAGGCCGCAAGTTTCATCTCCACAGCGGTCGGTCGAAAGATTACATACCGGGATATAGATCGCAACGAATGGATCAACGCTATGACCCTGGCTGGCGTACCTGCCGAGTACAGCGAGGTACTTCGTACCCTGACCGGAACAGTCGCAAGTGGCCTTGGCTCACGACCCAATGACGATGTGCTTGAGGCGACAGGTGCCGCCCCAACCCGTTTCACCGAGTTCGCCGCTATGGCCGCTCCAGCTTGGAGGTAAAGGGAGTTGTCTACCCCCTTGTTCTTGCCAAAACTGATACTCACCCTCGAACATTCACACCGGGATTCCAATATGTCAAAGAATGAATACGCAATATACGAACCATCCAAACCATATTTCGATCTGGTTCGGGGCGCGCTGGGAGACCTCGTTGAAGGGGATCACTTTTTCGATTGCGTCTCCAATGACCTCATCTATGAGGTTCTCTACAACTTCCCCGGATGGCCTCAGAAGATCGAGGGTCGAGCAGACCTAATGGATAGCTTCCGTGGATACGGCAACTACATCAAACTCCACTCAGCAGATCACCTGATCAAGAATATGGCCGACAACGGTCAGGTCATTGTTATTGAGTATGAGGTCCACGGAACGATTCTTGCCACCGGCATCCAGTACAACAATCGGTTCTGCTCAATCATCAGGATCGAGGATCGAAAGGTTTCGCACTGGAGAGATTACATGGATTCCCTCGCGGCCTGGAATGCGTTGATAGCCACGAAAGTCCCAACCTGACTTGACGTAGTGCTCGCCGCCTTAACTCACAAGTTCGACACTTCCTGAACGTAAGTATATGATTCCATTAGAAACGGAAGTCAAAGTGCAGACTACAAAACGGGCTTGGCCAAGTCTGACGGTGTCGGTGGTGTCAAATCCAGGGCAGCAAACAGCGATTTCTGCGCCGGTGTCATCTCAGTCAAACCAGTCAGGGTTTGGCCGTCGCTGGTCTGTACCGTTTGCTGATGAATGCGTTTGAGCTGCTCCAGCAAGGTGCTGGGCGACTCTGAACGCTTGGCCGCTTGCAGGCGCATCACCCGGTAAAGAACCAGCGCCATGAAACAAATCAGCGCGTGCGCGCGTATGCGTGTAAGCACGCGGCAAAGCCATCTTGACCCCAACGCATTGGCTGTGGCTGGAAATCAAATAGCTGGGATTGGTGCCTGCCAGCGATGTGGCAACAACTCATGAATTTGACTGGCGCGCTGAGTTGGCAGCCGAGTCAGAACGTCCTTGAGATAGGCATACGGATCATGCCCATTGAGCCTGGTACTCTGAATCAAACTCATCACCGCTGCCGCACGCTTGCCCGCACGCAGTGAACCCGCAAAAAGCCAGTTGTTCCTGCCGATGGCGATCGGTCGAATCTGATTCTCAATATGGTTGTTGTCCACCGGCAGTTGCCCGTCACCGACGAAACGCGTCAGCGCACCCCAACGTTTGAGGCTGTAATCCAGCGCTTTGGCCGAAGCCGTGCCATCGGGGAGCTTCTGCCGATTCAGGATCATCCACTGGTGCAAGACATCCAGCACTGGTTTTGATCTCTCCTGACGTATTTGCCTTCGCGCGTCTGGGCCGAGTTCCTTGATTTCGCGCTCAATGTCGTAGACCCTGGCAATCTGCTCCAGCGCACTGTGCGCAATCTGACTCTTGTTGGCGGCATGCAGGTCAAAGAACTTGCGCCGGGCATGGGCCAGGCATCCGACTTCGGTCACACCCTGCGTCATGAGCTGCTTGTAACCACTGAAGTCATCGCACACCAGGCTGCCACGCCAGTCACCCAAAATGGATTTGGCATTCTCCCCAGCCCGGCTTTCGCAGAAGTCATAGACCACCGCCCGGGTGTCCTCAAAGGCACCGGCGGCATACGCCCACAGGTAAGAGCGGTGGGTTTTACCGGTGCCAGGCTTAAGCATCTGCACCGGCGTTTCATCGGCATGAACCACGTTGTGGCTGAGGATGTCGGCTTTGAGTGCATCCACCAGCGGCTGCAACTGCACCCCGCAGCTGCCCACCCAGGCACCCAGCGTGGAGCGCGGTATGGCCACACCGGAGCGACCAAAGATGGCCTCTTGCCGATACAGCGGCAGATGGTCAGCAAACTTGGCCACCAGCACTTGGGCCAGCAAACCGGTAGTCGGGATGCCCTTGTCGATGATGTGTGCGTCTACTGGCGCTTGAATCAGCGTTTCGCACTTGGCGCAGGCCCATTTGCCACGGATGTGACGCTGCACACTGAAGACACCGGGCTGGTAGTCCAGCTTCTCGGCTACATCTTCGCCGATGCGTTTCATCTGGCAACCGCAACCGCAGGTGGTGGAGTCGGGCTCGTGCTGAATCTCCACGCGCGGCAGATTGGCTGGCAGTGGCTGACGTTTGGGTTGCTCCTTGACCCGTGGGGCAGGCGCATCGGTGGGCACGAGTTCGCGTATGTTCTGCACTGTAAAGCACGCCCAACCTATAGCGCGATAAAAAGTGATGACGGGGCCTTGGGGTCGACTGGTCGTCACCCACTTTCGTAGACATACTTCTACTTCTGGCAAGCAGACATTCGTGGTGTCTGTTGTTGGCCCAAGCCGGGTGCTCACGATTTAGAGGTGACCTACTGCAACCGCTGCACAGGAGCCGACCAAGGCCGTTTTCCATTTTTCAAACCTGAGTGACCGGTATTGAGAATTCGGTTATCCCAATGACAGCAATCGGGCAACTGACCCCAATGTCGGGACCTGGTCGATGGCGGGTGCCCACTTTATCGATTTGGTCGCCATATAGCTGACGTTCGGTGCGAGGTTGCCAACAGCCGCTTTAGAACAGGCAGATCGCAAATCTCTATGACCGGAGACGCTGCATAGGAGCCGACCAAGGCCACCTTTAGCTTTTCCAGACTGAACGACCGGAATTGAGAATTCGGTTCGCCCAATGACTGCAATCGGACAACTGGTCCCAATGTTGGCACCTGGTCGTCGCGTGAAGTCCACTTATCAATTGGAATTCCCTGAAGCGGTCATACGCGACGCTAGTGCGTAAACCGATGAATGTCGGCTGTCGGGCGAGCAATTGTTTGGTCTCTACACCCGCTTTGGGTCGGGTCCCGCCCTTGGCGGATAAAACTTGAACGGCTGGAGCCAGCCTTGTGGAGTCAGCTACAGCCGCCGGAACCTGACCTTCAAAACTGAACGTCAGGTCCGGAGCAAACCCTAGACCCGGATGCAGCGTTAGCTGACGGCCACGACAGGCAGCAATATGGAAGTCCAAAGGAGTGATTTTCGGCAGTCGGGTACCTCATGCGTTTTCGGGACTTTGATTGATGGATGTGTTAATCGACACCGCCGTTACCAAAGTGGTTGCA
>JARLJJ010000337.1 GCA_031291275.1 Formivibrio sp. | reverse complement strand
GTCTGACCTGAAGTTCCAATGACGCAGGCGAAGTAAAGAAAATCGCCATAATCAGGCGCATGGCCACCGGGGAAATCCAGTCCACCATGAGCCCCACGCACCTCCGTGGCGTAGTAATCATGGGCGTAGTGCAAGGCAAACATTACTTGTGTGAAGGCCCAGGATGAGGCGATAGTCAATCCAGCCAGCGCAATGTGGGCATATCGTAGGGAGCCTTTGAGGTCCTTAACAACGGCCAGTTCGGCCACGATCGCGCCGATGCACACGACTGCGGCACTCACCACCAGAATCAAGATCAAGGTTCGCCCTTCATCATGCTGCAGGGCGCGCTTGCGCATGCGTTCATGGGTCGACCAGAACATCATCCTGGCGGCCAGCACCAAGTAAAGACAAGCGCCCAAGTTCCAGCCAATGATGGAGCGCGTGATGGTCTGCTGTGCAACCGAATCAGGCAACAAGACCAATGTGGCTAGGCCAATGACCAGGCAAATAAACAATCTTGGGCGCGCCAGCAACACGCGGGTGATCAGGAGCTTAGACTGAAGGGGGTCAACAGGGGCATGTGTCATTTTGAAATCCTAAGTGATTACCCGAGCACTGCAAGAAGGCCAGAGATATTTGCCAAAACAGCGTCAAACCAACCAGCCCATCGTCACGGCCATGATCAGGAAAATGCCCAAAGCGGCTCGGTAAACGACGAACGGCCAAGTCGAGAACCGCTCCAGAAATCTCATCAATCCCCAGATGGCCACAAACGCAGAAATACTGGCCACCAATATGCCAAAAAGCAAGTGCGCCCAGGCGTCTGCCGCGATGTGGGCATGATGGAGAACCCAAAGTTCTTTCAATCCAGCCAAGGCGATGGCAGGCAAGCCAATCAGAAACGAAAACTGTGCAGCTTCTTCTCGCTTGAAGTTCAAGAAGAGTGCGCCCGTCAAAGTGGCCCCGGAGCGCGACACACCGGGTATCAGGGCGCCCACCTGAGCGATGCCGACCAGCAGCGCATCACGCAAGCGCATCTCGGCCACTGAGCGGCGATGACTGCAAGTGACCTCAGAGATGCCCATCAGCACGGCCATACCCAAAGAAGATAGGCCAATCACCATCAACCCTCTCAAAGGCGAATTGCAGCTATTGAGCACGGAACTCAGCGCAACGCCCGCTATCCCGATCGGCAGGGTTGCGATGATGATTCCAACTGCCAGTCGAAAAGACGGATCTGCAAAGTTACGGGCGCGAATGGCTGCTGAAGAACCCGTCAAGACTTGGCGCACATCTCGCCAAAAATAACTCAGGACGGCGGCTAGCGCGGCCAGTTGCATCGCCGCAGAAAAAGCCGAGCCGGGATCCTTCCAACCCAGAACGGCGGGCACGATGCGCATATGGGCAGTTGACGAAATGGGCAACAACTCCGTGATGCCTTGGATGATCCCCAAAATGCCAATTTGCATGTAATCCAACGCCGCAAATCCAATATCCAACCCG
>JARLJJ010000336.1 GCA_031291275.1 Formivibrio sp. | reverse complement strand
TCCGACCAACACAGGGGGAAACATCCTTCCGTTTCAGCTTGATATCAATTGAGCGCGCGATGGATGGCTCTGCAAGCAAGCGAGATTTCAGATGCAATTTGAGGTGATCACTGCCCGCCCGGTCCCCGCCGAGAGTCTATCAAAAGACAGACGGTCCTTTGGGGTCGGTCGATGGCTGACCTCCAATCGCTTTATCCTGGGCATGGCGCTTGTTCTCTCGATCGGGATACCGGAATATATCCACACCAAAATCCTGGCGGGACAGCCGGTTGTGGGCGGAGGCCCTTTCGGGATCGAAGCAAGTGTCTACGCAGTCCTGTTCGCGGTTATCGCCGGTCACATGTCAATTCGCAAAATTGGCGTATTGCCGCTGGTGTCAACACGGGCAATCATATTGCCAACATTTTTTGCTGCCTTCAGCATTGCTGCCTTGATTCTCTTTTCACTGCACGTTCAATTTGGACGGTTTCATTTATGGACCGGGCTGGTGATCACGCTCGCCTGGTACCTCACATTGACCGTCGTTCGATCCCGCCATCAGCGGCCGGTGATCGGATTGTTTGGCCTTTCCAAAGGTGATGTAAGCAAATTTTCCGGTCTGATTGATTGGAAGATAATCGACTCACCACGCCTTCTCGGCAAAGTTGCTGCGGTCGTAGTCGATCCCCATGCAGATTTCACTGTGGCAAATGCAAAGTTTATTACGCAATTGGTTCTTGACGGCACACCTGTCTATCATCGCAACCATTTTGAGGAAAGTCTGACCGGAAAAGTCCGGTTTGAATCTCATGCGGACAACAATTTCGGAGCGCTATTGCCGTCTCTGAGTTATTTGCGCGCAAAACGAGCGCTGGATTTTTTTGCGGCACTCCTGCTCCTGCCCATAGTCGTCGTCATTATTGGAATTGCGGCGATAGCAATCAAAGTCACCTCGCCGGGTCCTGTGATTTTCACCCAGACCCGCATTGGCTATCGAGGGCTGCCTTTCCCCTGCTACAAGCTGCGCACCATGAGGGTCGGAGCGAATGGGCCCGCGTTTACGACGGAAAATGATTCCCGCATCACTCCCCTCGGCAAATTGCTTCGCAAGTGGCGAATTGACGAATTGCCGCAGATTTTCAACATTCTGGCTGGCGAGATGAGCTGGATTGGACCTCGCCCCGAAGCGGCAACGCTTGCGACGTATTATTCCTCTGCGATCCCGTTCTATGATTATCGACACGCGGTGCGGCCGGGAATCACAGGCTGGGCGGCGGTCCATCAGGGTAACGTGGCTGAAGTTGACGCAGCTCATGAAAAGCTCGACTATGATTTTTACTATATTAAATATTTCTCGCTCTGGCTCGATTTCCTGATCGTTCTGAAGACGGTAAAAACAGTTCTTACCGGTTTTGGATCAAGGTGATCGGCATGGCACGGCGCGGGGTTCGCCTATAATCTTGGCCCGCGCCTGCTCGCGAGGACAGTCGCAGATCAGCCGCGATGAGGTAACCCCATTCACCCTCTTCATGCAGGCCCTGCCCAGCCCGAGAGGCGCGCCACGAGGCACCGCAATGCCCTGTGGCCGAGGTAATGGTCGTCAAGATATTTCAATATTCCAGCGCAGAAATTATAGGTGGGAGCGTTTTTGGTCGGTCCGATTTCAACTTTCTGACGCTTCGCAGAGGATTTGTTTAAGATGAAGATTTCGATCGTCACCGCGGTGTACAATCGCGTCGACACAATCGGCCAGGCCATAGGCTGCGTTCAATCACAGACCCATAGGGATATTGAGCACATCATCCAGGATGGGGGCTCAACAGATGGCACGCTTGCGATCGTCGAAGGGCTGGCAGACGAACGCACGCGCTTGGTATCTGAACGCGACAAAGGTTTATACGATGCATTGAACCGAGGCGTATCGCGCGCGACAGGCGACGTTGTGGGATTTATGCATTCTGACGATTTTTTTGCGAATGACGATGTTATA
>JARLJJ010000335.1 GCA_031291275.1 Formivibrio sp. | reverse complement strand
GGCTGCTTCGGTTCTCTCTTGGGGCGCATCGGCTTTTTCCCAGTTATCGCAATGTTTTCAACAACTTCTGAGATTATTATACTCGCAAAATACTCCCTATGTCATTGATTCTTATACTGATTAATGGGATTTTCAGGTACGACTAAACGAGTTCCAGGCGAATTTCCCTGCCAACAACGCTCGCGGCCTTTTGCAGAGTACTAAGGGTAATAGAGCCGTTTTCGGGGTCGAGAAGCCGATCCAGGGAAGCGCGGCTGGTGCTCATCCGCCTTGCCATCTCAGCCTTTGTAAGACCTTTTTGAGACATTGCGGATGCGATCTGGCGGGTGATCACTCGCTTGATGGCATTCGCCGTCACTTCTTCGTAGATGCCCTCTTCCCTGAGCCAACTATCGAACGAAGAGCCAATGTGTTTATTCTTCTTCATACGCGACTCGCTTTCATGCGTTTGATCGCCAGATCGATTTCTTGCTGAGGGGTTTTCTGAGTCTTTTTCATGAAACCGTGCAAAAGCACCATGTAATCAGACTCGACGTAAAATAACACGCGGGCAATTCGGCCACTCGACAGGCTGCTCCGGACTTCCCAAATGCCCTGGCCCAATGACCGCACCAGCGGCATACCGATCGGCCACGAGAACTCAACATCACTGATGTCCCCGCCGATTACCTTGCGGTCGGCGGCATCGAGCCCATGCAGCCATTCGCGAACTGGTTCTCGCCCGCCTTCTGTGCGATAGAACTGTGCGGGCAATCGTTTCAACATGCTCGTCATATTGAGTGTACCTAAATAGATACCACCCGTCAAGATGAATGAACGCTCTTGGCGGGCGGCGGGTGGATTTGGTTGTCAGGAAGAGTTTGTGAACTACAACTGCATCGTGTGCCGGTTGTAACTGCGAGAAAAGATTTGGGTTGTGGTACGGTGAGGTTCATCATGCTGAAACGTCTGATCAGATCTGGTTGCTTTATCGCACTCTTGTTTGGGCGGCCACGCATGGCCCATCAGCAAAACGGTAAAACCAACCGTGAACAACAGAAAGCTAATAGCAACCCCCAACCAGTCCCACCAACGCATGTTGTTGTCGAGCCATCTCCTGCAATAGAAAACCTCGAGCGCAAAGCCAACGATGAGAAGCAAGCCCCCGAAGAAAAGTCGGTGTCCCCATTCGCCCGCCCGGAATGGGGCATCGTATACATCACGGCAGTTTACGCCTTCATTTCTGGCTGGACCTTGATAGCTATATACACACAGGCCCGCTGGGCGAAGAACCAAGCAAAATCGATGGAAGATCAACTTGCGGAAATGAGGCGACAAACGATCTGGCTGATCGAAAAAGAGCGTCCCAGGCTGGATATTGAACTGGACCTTTTTGATCCGCGACATCGATCCACCGGCGAATACTGTATCACTGGCTGCATATCTTTTTACGGCCTCACTATTGCCAGCGCAGGGCCGACGCATCAAAACAGCTATATGCGTGGGATGGTGTTGAACGGTGAGATTGGGGTATGGAAAATCCCCTTCAGTATTTTGCCGAGTTGAGCGATCCTCGTGTGGAAGGCCGCAGCGATCATCTTTTGGAAGAG
>JARLJJ010000334.1 GCA_031291275.1 Formivibrio sp. | reverse complement strand
CGGACGGTGCTGAATATAGTCCGGCGCCTCGATCCACCTGATAAAAGGATGGTAGTGGAGTCTGAATCCGTGTCTGACATGTGCGTTATACTTGTGTCTGCTATTATAAAATTTTCCCGCCCGCATATATATAATCACTCTAGCCATGTCTTACAAGCAAGTTCCGAACAAAACTGCAGGAGGTCCTCGCATGTCCGCCGATCAGGCCGATCGCTTTGAGGAGGCACCTGAAGGTGAAAATTTCGGCGACCTCGATGACTGGGAGGCCGAGCTCGCGGAGAAGATCCTCCGTACGGGTATTCTGCTCAAGAAGGCTAGCGATGCTGGAGCGAATGCAGGCGCTGCCGAGCTGCTCGAGAAGAAGCTGGTCGTCTATAACGCCGCGCTGGATATGATTCATGAGAATCCGAAGGCGGCCGCAATGGAGGGCTCGAAGGGTGGACTCAAAGCGATCTGTCTCTTCCTCAAGAAGCAGGCAGCTGATGACGCTGCCAAGATGGAGACTCGCAAATATTCCGATCAGATCATGCAGAAGCTCCCGGGCTACCAGCTCAGCAAGAAGCTCGGCTTACAATTACAACCTCTCATTGCACCGGGTGCTTGGGCCGCGGCAGGACAGCCTTAATAATATAGCGCGTCCGCACTTTCCCCGTCCAACTCTGAATTATAACTTGATTCAGAGTAAGTATAGTAAACACCACTCATGCCACCGCAAGTCTTTGAGCTCGAATCTGACAATGATGCGGACTATCTCGATTTCGTCTATGAGCCGTCCGTTTTTAGCGGGCGGGGCGCGAAGCCTCGAGGAGGGAAGAAACAGGTGGCAGCGCCGATCGTGCGTGAGGAGATGCAGCACCATGAAGCGCCGACGCGAGGACGTCCGGCGAAAAAGAAACACATGGGACAGGAGGAAGAATCAATAACAGCAATTTTGGAGCGACATCGTGGCAAAGGCTCTAGGGCCACCTATGGTGCCGAGCCTGAGGAGGAAGTATATGTGGAGTCATCGGGGCGTGGTGACGGCAGTACTTCTCGACGTAAGATAGCACTGAAGCAAGTGCAGGAGCATCAGAATCTCATCAATCAACTCAATGCCTATTATGCCTCGGAACGCTTTCGTCCTGTGATCGATCAGTGCGGTTTGCAGATCAAGAATCTCGCCAGTAAATCTGTTGCGGAATTGAAGGAGTTGAAGGAGCGAGTGCGAGCTTGTTGCGCCAATGGCGGCGGCAGTGGCGGTATCGTGAGTAGCATCACGCTTGGTTTCTGTGGCGGTATGGAGGCGATGGCACCGAAACGCGTGATCGATCTCGAGGGATATAGAGAGGCGGTGGCGGCCAATCCGGAGTTTGAGGCATTGGCGGAGATGATCGAGATCGATAGCGGTTTCAAGAGCAGTATGACGCCGATGCAGCGTATGGCGCTTTGCCTCGGTACTACGGCCTTGCAAGTGGGTGCGCAGAATAAGGCGAAAAATCGTGGGAAAGATGCAACTCAGCAGTTATTGGCAGCTCTAGTTGCTCAAAAGCAGGCGTTAGCGGCGCAGCAGGCAAGTGTGATACAATCAGGCAATACCAGTGAATCCACTATAGTTGGCACGGTGCCCCCTGTAGCCGCAATTCCCCAGCGCCCAAATATCGATCCGGCCCAGGGGAATCCCTATAGTGGCACTTGCTAGATCATCGATATCGCCTCGCGGATGAAATTTATCTAGTTTATAGTATATCACTCACGAAATGGATCAGAAGAGCCCTAAGAGAGACTATCTCCTAAAGCCGGCCGCTGTGGCCGGTATTGCCGCTGCCGGTTCCGCGGTCTGGCGTCCGGGTTGGAAGGTGGAGGTAATGGGCACAAAGATTCCCTTACCGCTGTTTGCGGCCGGTACTACGTTTGTAGCCGCTGAGGTTTGCGCCTTGATCAATGATTACCTGTTCCCACATATTCCGGTCATCAATGTCTGGCAGGCGCCGGCACATACGGCACTGAATGTCGGTACGCTTGCGGCCGGTACTGCATTGCTTGAGAATCAGCTCGCACCGGGTCTTCTGCAGCAGATGGGTATGACCGAGGTGGCGGCACTCTCGCTTCTGGCGGAGATCAGCTCCACTTACCTGGTTGATGATTTGATTTTACCCATGATGGACAAGTGGTCAGCCTAAACGAGATAGGTATAGTACCGCATTTCTTTTTTCAATTAACCTAGTAATTGAAAGACATCACCGCTATGACCACTCCACAGCAGCTTTTTGATGAGGCACGAACGATACTGGCAAAGTCGGATTTGGATCAGTATCTGAAGGGTTTCGATGGCGAGTTGGTTCACCTTCTTTTGCAGAACCATATAGAGAAGGTGAAGGCAGCTGATACCTACGAGCGTACCATGACCATGATCGAGGAGGCGATAGCGTCGCATTTGAAATTAGGCGTCTCAATACGAGTGCAGAATTTCATCTGGGATGTTAAGGACTGCAGGCAACTGTATGAGATCTACACGCGATGGCGATCGATACTATTGGAACCAGTGCCGAAGAAGCCTGTTACGCTTCCAATTAATGTGCCTCATTTTCCTGCGGGTACTGAGCGGGTCTATAGGACCCGGAAGAGGGAGGTATGGGGGATTATAGAATCTCTGCAGTATAGGTATACTACAGCTTCAATCATGGGTGGTTTTGGAGATTTCTTTTCAGATGCATGGAATGGTATCAAGGATACCGCAGGCTCCGTCTTTAATGGCGTTAAAAGCGCAGGTGAGGGCGTGTTCAATAGTGTGCTCAAACCTGTATACAATGGTGTGCTGAAACCGGTGGGTGAGGGTGTGTACAATAATGTGCTAAAACCGGTGGGTGAGAAGGCCTTGGGCCTAGGTCAGAATCTGTGGAATCGCGTGGATCGTATCCAGAATCTCGGTGATCATGTAATCGATGCCGGTGGGAAGGTGATAGATGGAGCCGGTAATGCCGCTGTCGGGATTGGTGACTTCCTCGGTGGTAAATCCAACATTCTCCTCTACATCGCCCTTATAGCTGGTGCGGCGATCGTTCTACCGAAGGTGTTGGATCGAATCTAAATGCGGCCAAGAATCGTCCTCTGTATAGTTTAGTTTGGAAATCCTGCGATTTCCAATGAAAAAAGATATCTACCTATGAATTATATCGTATCAGGCAATGAGTCAGACTATCAAGTACGTTTCCCTCCAGACCAGCGGCGTTCAGACTAAGGACAAGGATGGTGGCAAGTTCGTGTCGCTTCCGGATAACAAGGAGTATGGTCAGCTGTCTGTTCCGCGAACTTCCTGGTTGTCGTCCGAGTATGTACCGGACATTTTCTCACGCCCCGGCAGTCATGAGAGCAAGATTCCCAAGATCGATAATATCGAGCATCTCTGCCTTCGCTTCGCCATGACCATTACCGGTGCTCCAGTGACGCTCGTTGAGACGGAGCGTTGGATCGAGCAGATTGACTTATTCGATCCGGCTAATCCTTCGCAGCCCGTGCAGACTCACTACGATGATACTTCCGTGGCGAATCTGATGACTCGTGCTTCCGCCGGTGCGCAACGCTCCATCTTCAAGACCAGCAACCTCGAGGTCGATTCCATTGGCAAGTATGGCCCGGCCAAGGTGTTGCAGCCGGGTACGCATTATTTCTACATGCATGTGGCCAACTCCGTCTTCTCCAACTTTCAGGGCCTGTTCCTCGGTGATATGTACAATGAGCTTCGCCTTACCCTCAAGATTCCAAGCACGATCATCGCCTCCGGTGCTGGTACCATCTCGAGCTGTATCATTCAGTTCGGTATCGATGGTCACATTCTCAACAACACCGATCGCGCACTTTACCGTTCGCGCTACCAGACCACCTCCGCACAGTGCCGCTTTCTTCAGCCGCATCGTACCTCGAAGCAGTTGAATCTCTCAGTTGGCTCGGATCAGAACTTCATCGATCTCAGCGATGTGCGCGGTATTATCTCGCATCACATGATTCTCATTCGTCCGATTGGCGCTACCAATGCGGGTGATGGCCGTTCGCACTTCTACAATCTCGGTGACTACTCCGATGCTCGCATACAGTTGGTAGACAATCAGGGCACCTCCATTACCGGTTCGCTTCCAACCCGCTACATGCGTCAGCATAACAGCACGCAATTCGATAACGATTGGGTCTCCACTAAGCCGGTCTACTTTCTCCAGTACTGTGAGAATATCAATGCCTCTATCAATGGTATCATCAAGGGTGGCCGTTACTTCTTTCCGCAATCGGGAGATCGTATTCAGCTCATCCTGCCGCCAGCGGCTACTCAGGAGCAGCAGACTGTGACCTTTTCCGCTGCACCGGCGGCTGCCGGTTTCTATAAGATCCGCTTCCGCGGAGAGGAAAGTGCTACGCTGGTGGGTAATGCCACTACTGCACAAATGAAGGCGGCGTTTGAGGCGATGCGCGGTGTGGCGGCTCGTAATCTCACTGTCTCCTTTTCGGCGGTGGCTTCTGCCGGTACTTCCGTTGTGGCTACCTTTACCGATCCGGAGGGTTGCTTAGATGGTGACCTCATCGATTTCGTCTGCTATGATGGCTTCGGTGCATCCTCCTCTACGGCGCGCACAGTCGCGGGTCTTCCGGGTCTACCGGCTTCGGGCACGTCTCAGGTGGATGTCTATTCCTATCAGCTCCGCAATGCCGTCTTCGATGGACGCCTTCTCTACTCTGCCGATACTGTCGTGGCTGCTCCAGCGCATCCGCAATAAAGCAAGTAAGATCGAGGTATTAGGCCGTGCTACTCTAATTAATATTTGAAATATTCAAAACAATATTTCAAGTCTAAATCAAATTGGTGTTTACTGTAACATGGTGCGAGGCGATCGCCGGGCAATCACATGTATTCCGTGAAAGGGATCCGGTGCCAGAAGGATTGGCGGCTGCTTCATAGTATTATGGATCGGGGGAAGCCTCGGGCGTGCACCCGGCAACACGGTGGTGGGTACCGAAGGCACCGTGGGTTTATGGGAGGAGCTTGAATCTCCGCTGGTGAGAACGAAGAGACCTATGGCACCTAAGGCGCCGAGGCCGAGAATGACTGCTGAACTGGGCATGGTGTATATATATACATGACAGTTTTATTTATTGCCAATAGTTTCGTCCATACGTAGCCAGCAGTTCACGCGGGTGCTGCTTCGTGGCATTTGGTATGGGATGAATAGCCTTTAGGAAGGGTTGATGATATCTCTGTGAATAACCAATACCGGCATTGTTGGCTTTTCCGTCCCCTCTGCGCGCCATGTTACTGTATCTGCCGGCGCTATCGGTTGTGTGGAATGGATTGAAATAGGTTGGCGGACGAGTTGGCATCTCGAGTACATAATCTCCGCCGAACAGGTGCCCACGCTCACGATCTTCACGAGTATAGCCTGTATTGGTACCCGCATAGTTGGTGATCTTGTTACCAGTCTTCCTTGGTACGGTGGTGAAGAGACCATTACCGGCATTAGGGATGGTACTCTTTTTCACTACCAAGTGTTCGAGTTTCTCAAGGTGCTGATAGCAATACGGCGTTTTCGCGGTCAGACGTTTACATCGTCTGCCTGTCTTGGCTGTATGCGCCGAACAGCGTATGACATTTCGCTCGCTCTTCAAACCGTATGGTGCAGGTGGTGGCATGATGTTATCATTGTAATAGATAAATATCTCGCTTTGGGATAGTACACAACAGGAAAAATGCCGTTCCAAAGTTTATCTAATCAGCAGACGAGGCGTCTCGATAACATTAGTGAAATCGATGATCTTCGCAGTGGATTAGCATCGCTCGAAGCCAGTGTCAATGCAGCAGAAACCATTGTCACCTCGGCAACAACCTCTGTTGCCGCAGCGACCGCATTGGCCACACCCAATACCATCGTACAGCGCGATGCTTCTGGCAACTTCTCTGCGGGCACAATCACCGCAAATGTGAGCGGCTCAGCCACTAGCTTCACCGGAAGCTTGGCTGGCGACGTTACTGGCACGCAGGGTGCAACCACCGTCTCAAACGCTGCCGTGATTGGCAAGGTTCTGACCGGCTTCAGTGCGAATGCTGGCACGGTTGCCGCTAGTGATTCGATTTTACAAGGTATGCAAAAACTTGCTGGAACACTGGGCGTGCCAACCAACTCCAACACAGCGAGTCAAATTGTGCAGCGTGATGCTTCCGGCAACTTCTCGGCAGGCACCATCACTGCAAATCTAAGTGGTTCTGCGACCAGCTTTACCGGAAGTTTGGCTGGCGACGTTACTGGCACGCAGGGTGCGACAGTCGTCTCGAATGCCGCCGTGATTGGCAAGGTTCTCACTGGCTTCAGTGCGAATGCTGGCACGGTTGCCGCTAGTGATTCCATTTTACAAGGTATGCAAAAACTTGCTGGAACACTGGGCGCGCCAACCAATCTCAATACAGCCAGTCAGATCGTCAAGCGCGATGCGTCGGGCAACTTCGCGGCGGGCACTATCACCGCAAATCTAAGTGGCTCTGCAACCAGCTTCACCGGAAGTTTGGCTGGCGACGTTACTGGCACGCAGGGTGCAACCACCGTCTCAAACGCT
>JARLJJ010000046.1 GCA_031291275.1 Formivibrio sp. | reverse complement strand
TTGTACCCCCGGCAATCTCACAACCATTTCCGCGCAGGCTAAAGCCGGGAAGTCTGCCGCCATCGGCGCAATGATCGCCAGTACCTTTGCGGCCGATGGCGCGGATTGTCTTGGCTTCGTGTCTGAAAACCCGGAGGGATTCGCCGTGGTGCATCTGGACACAGAACAGAGCCGCTATGACCATTGGCAGGGCATACAACGCGCTGTGCGCCGCGCAAAGGTGAATGGTGCGCCATCCTGGTTGCGCTCGTATTCTCTGACCGGCTTTCCTGCCGCCGATGTCCGCGCTTCAATTCGCATTTTGACCGCCAAAGCCGCAAAAGAATTTGGCGGTGTGCATTCAGTCTTTATTGACGGCATTGCCGACGCTGCACCGGACGTAAACGACGCCAGCGAAACGTCCAGCTTGATAATTGACCTTCACGAACTGGCCATTGAATTCGATTGCCCGATTTTAAACATTATCCACGTCAACCCCGGCAGTGATTTCAAAACTCGCGGGCATCTTGGCAGCCAGCTTGAACGCAAATCGGAAACGAACTTGCGGCTTGAAAAAGATGGCGACGAAATTTCAGTCATTTGGGCGGATAAGAATCGGCGTGCGCCAATTCCTAAAACTTCCGGCCCGTGCTTTTGCTGGAATGAAGACGCGGGGATGCATACCAGCGTTCAAAACCCATCCGAAGCCAAAGCGGAAGCCAGAACCGATGCAAGGCGCATGGAAATGCAACGGGAAGCCCAGACAGTTTTTGCGGAGGGGGAAAATCCATTCCGGCATACGGACTTGGTATCCAAAATGGAAGTATCCCTTGGCATGTCAGCCGTAGGGGCAAAAAAGAAGTTGGCGCGGTGGGTGGTATCCCAAGTTGTCACAATTCAACCGTCTGGTTTATACACACTTACACCATGAAGGATACAAGGATACTTTTAGGATACGTCAGGGATACTTTATCCCTAGGATACATGGATACTGCCCCTTATATGAATAAGGGGCGTAGTATCCTAACCCAGTATCGGAACCTTATAGATTTATGAACATACCTGATAAAAAGAATGGAAAGACACCAGCAAACCAGAATGGAACGGATAATTCCACCCCCCGCAAGAATGCCGCTTTCCCCCCGCAAACACTGGACTTGGCGGGGAATGAGGCATCCGGCACGGCGGAAAGGACAGAAGTTTCCACGCGTGCAAAGCCAACCCGTAAAATTGACGCCGTTACAATTGCTGAAATGGCCAAGCTATGCGCCAAGATGCTAACCGAGACAGAGGCATGCAGGCGTCTTGGCATCCGGCCTAAAGCCTGGTTCGACTGGAAAGCACGCGCCAACCGTGTCGAGAAATTTGCCGAACTCCTTGAAGCTTTCCGCGCAGACAGGATTGAGCAACTGATTGACCGGATTGAGAAATCGGCAAAAGGCGAGGATCTAAAATTCCCGGACTGGCGGGCAGCATTGGCCCTGTTGAAAATCACAGACCAAAAGCGTTTCGGCGATGCGCCTGCCGGTGACCCCCATCCGCCGGCCGTTATGAATGTCAGCGTGATGCTAGACGCCGTTAGACGAGTTTATGCGCAGCAAGACGTTGTGGATGTTAAAGCCCTGCCGTTAGGGGCAGGCAATGCCAAGCCAGAAGCGATTAAAGCCATTGCCGCT
>JARLJJ010000333.1 GCA_031291275.1 Formivibrio sp. | reverse complement strand
CGACTTCTGCACCGGCCGGTGACGCTCAAGCACGGGTGCAATGTCACCGCCAAGACCTCGTTCAATCAGCGCCCTGCAAATGCGATGTGTAGGCCAGAGGGCATCTTTTGCCGCTAGAGGCGTGCTTCGGGGAATCGGAATGAGCGTCACGTCCGCCCCGAAATATTTGTTCAAAACAGCCTGTTTTTGCGCCTCGCGTGCAAGGAGGTTCGTTATCGCGTCAATCGCATTAACCATTATCCATTCACCCTGGGCATTTTTGGCAGGAATTGGCCCGTCAGCCTTGATGGCATACATGAATGTCTTTGATTTTTGCCCAGCAGGACCATTCCCTTTGGGCGAATATTGCAGGAATGAGATGAACGGAAGGCTAGACGGAAAGTTCATCGAAGGCAAAAGCGCGGCTCCGGCTCGGCAAAAATTCAAAAAAATCGTCAATTGACTCATCCGCAAGAACACGTGCTCCATAGCTCATCATCTCTGCTGGCCACGTGAGTTTTGGATTTTCAGTCAGGGCTTTTGCAATGAACAAACCTCTTCCAAGGCGCAATGCTTCCCATCCTTGCGAAATTGAGCCGCTCGTCTGACCGGCGTCGACGATAACGGTCGCATCCGAAATCAGGGCCATCGTGCGATTTCGGATCGGGAAATTTTTCGGCTGAACAGGATAGCCTTCGGGAAACTGCGAGACGCACAGAAAATCCCGTTGGATGAGCGCCTGCAATTCTGAATTTTCTTTCGGGTATGCGTGGCTCTGCGGAGTTCCGATGACGGCTATTGTCTTGCCGCCGACCTCTATCGCCGCCGTATGCGCTGCGGTGTCAATGCCTTTCGCCAGTCCGCTCACAACGATGCCGCCACGCTCGCATACCAGCCGCGCTAATTTTTTTGCTCTGCGAAGTCCTACGTCAGATGCCTCTCTCGACCCCACAATTGAAACCCGAGCACCCTCCTGCATGATCTCCAAATGTCCGACGACAAAGAGTTGCTTTGGGGCGAACTTGCGCTCTACCTCGTTCAATGAACCAAGGAGTTCTTCAGCAGTCACGCTTTCTTGCCACGCTTGAGAACTCATATTTTTTGAATCAGGAACAGTCGAATCGCCGAATGGATTTTTTGGATCGCAGGCAGCATGATGGGCAAAAAATCCCATCCGGCAAGGCAAATTAACCTCTTGGGTTTGGCGCTGCAAACAAAAATGGCCATCAAAATGGCCAATCGATTTCTGCTACCATCAAAGCTGCTCAAAATTTGGCAAGGGCGTTGCCAATCGCCTAATCCTTCAAAGCCTTTTCAACCAGTTCAATAAATTCCTTGTCTTGGAATGGCCGGATTGTTTCCCATACTGCCCTCGGTATCGGCAGCGAAAGGAAATAGCGGATGTCGCTTTGCAGCCCGTCGAGCGTGATGAACAAGCCCGCCTGCGAGGCGCGGCGAACGGTGTCCAGATGCAACAAAAGCATGGTGACGAACGCCCACTCCCGGTCCGTCACCGGTTGTTCCCGGAAGTTCACGTCCTTCTGGCGGATACGCGTCAGTCCTGGCTCCCCAAGTTGGCTCCAAATGAAATCATGCCGTTCGTTGACTGCGAACATGTTGCTTATCTGCCGTGCCCGCTCATCCTTGTGGGCGACATAGGCGGTGAACAGAAAACTGGCGATAATGCCAAGCGTCTCGACGCATTCAAACCAGTGTCCGGTGGCCCAATGGAATATCTCCATTCCACCATTATATCGGATACCCGTGCCATTCGACAAATGGCTATGCTTTGTTCGGGATGTCCGGGCAGTATTCTGACCGCTCAGATGGCAATGCAATCTTGAGCCAAATCCCCACCAGCCATAAAATCCGGGCGTGAAACTGATTTTGCTGTCACTGATTTTGGCATTTAACACCGTTGCCGCCGACATTCAGGTGTTTTTCTCCCCCAAGGGCGGATGCACGGAAGCCGTCGTCGAAAACGTCGGCAAGGCCAAATCCACCGTTCTCGTTCAGGCGTATTCGTTCACGTCGGCCCCAATTGCAAAGGCACTGGTGGACGCCACAAAGCGTGGCGTCAAGGTTCAGGTGATTTTGGACAAATCCAATCGCACGGAAAAATACAGCGGAGCCGATTTCCTGTTGCACGAGGGTGTTCCAACGTGGATTGATGCAAAACACGCGATTGCCCATAATAAAATCATGGTGATTGATGGCCACACGATTTTGACCGGTAGCTTCAACTTCACCAAAGCCGCAGAGGAGAGCAACGCCGAAAACCTGCTGGTGATTGACGACGCGGCATTGGCGAAAAAATACACTGCCAACTGGAATGCCCACCTTGAACACAGCGAGCCATACACTGATACCAAAGGGACAATGGCGGACACACGGCCCAAACGGAAACGCGAGTGACCGGTCACCCGATTCGCCCGGCACCGCTAGACGAGGGGCTGGACAGCCGCGTTTTCAGCGCAAGGCTTGATGGGAAGCTTTTCGGTGCCGGGCCGCCATCTTCTGATTGCGTCACGTGCCGACAGCAGGCAAACGCCCACACCCGCCGAGCCGACGACAATTGATAGGATCAAGAACCCGGTTTCGAGCCGGTCCATTTCGCGCTCCATGCGATTGAGTTTTCCACTCACGAAAAAGTAACTTTGCTTGGTCGCATTGAGGTCAGCGGCCAAGCGCATAGTCGCCAGATCGTTTGTGCCGTATGCCGGGGACAGCGGCACGAAAGCAAAAGCCGGCAGGACGATGAAAAACAAGAGGCACGCGAGGACGGCGGTTTTCATAACAGCGTAATGCGACGCTCTTAGGCTTGATTCGGGATGTCAGACTTCGCTTCCACAAGGAGGTTTCGAGGGATGAACACGATTCGCTCGTCGGGACCACAACCGGCGGTCGGCGGCAGTTTCGGCCTGGCGGCGTCCGTGATGTCTATGCCGATTATGGCGAAGTCGCCGGACGTAAGTTCAAAGATGTCCGGGCAGTTGCAGAGTGCGATGGTCTGCCGGCCGTTGGCATGGGGGTCGGGACCGATGCGACGGAGAAACTCAATGGGCGTATTCATGCAAACCAATGCTTGACTATGGTAAAGTAACTGTCAAGCCGTTTTTCTGCAAAACTGGCGTGTGCCAAATATCGGCCATCATCAGGCAGTCGTTGCAGAAACCATCCGATTGCTCAAAACAGAGCGGGAACGGCGCAAGCTGTCAAAATACACCGTCTCAAAGCGGTGTGGCGTATCGCAATCCATGTTGAGCCTGGTCGAACGGGGATTGCGAAATCCAACCTTGGAACTTCTGCTCCGTATTGCGGACGGTATCGGCGCGGATTTGCCGGCCATCGTCAAAATGGCGCAGGCGTTCGTTAAAGGCGGACCCTGAACAATGAAACCTCCTACGATACTGTTATGCGCATAGTCACCAGATCGTTCGTGCCGTGTGCCGGGGCAAAAGGTGAAAATGACCCAAAACGGCTCGGTGAACTTACCGATTTTAATCCCAAATACATCGGTGAGGTGGAGCGCATGGAAAAGACTATTTTGGTTGATGCCCTTGCTTGCATAGCGGCAGCACTCAAGGTGCGCTTGCGAGATTTGGTGCGCGATAGCTGAAACATTAGGAAACGTTTATTCCCGGAATCAGGCAACGAATTTGTCAGTTCTGCTTAAGCGTGTTAAAATAGCCCCATGGAACGTCCGACTTGGTTAACACATTTACCCCCTGCCCACAGCAAACTTGTTTGTTTGGCTGATGTGGCCATGCGGCACCGTCCAAAGAAAGGAAACCTTACAAAGTGGCCTTTAAAAAAAGCCCTGGGAAATCCCAGGGCTTTGGAGTGCATCAGTCGGCTAGTGTGGAAACGACCCGAGCTGATAGCGCCATTTTGGCACAGCCCATTGTTAAAGTCAAGCAAGAGGAATACGTCTGTCCTTGCGGATCAATCTGCGAGGATTGCGCGTATGAATTGCTTGTCAAATGGCTAAGCCGAAATTCTTAAGATCACTTTCTATACTGTTTTTTATTGAAAATATGGTACTGCCAACTCCGATTTTGTAAGCGCAGGGGTTTACACTATCGGAGTATCCATGCATCAAGTAAATTGAAGCGCGACCTATTTTGCGGTCGCTGTGCTTCATGTGACGTTCGCGCTTCTTTGCCACTTCATTCAAAGCCGCCCATGCGCTCCGGGCACATGGCACTTGGCTGACGACGATCCGTCTCCCATCCCCACAGAGTCTTTACACTTATGCCCCATTCCGCTGCCAATTGCTTCCGTGTTTTCCGAGATTTCAACCGGAATGCCGTGATCTTCTGGCCAATGGTTGCTGGGGCGTTGGGTGATAAAAAGGCAACGTCTGGCGTTTCGTTGCCTTTGGGCTTTCCAGGTGTCAGGCCATCGAACGGGTCGAAGCCCAAATAGGCGATTAAACTGGGCTGGAAGGTCCACGCTGGAACGATCCGGTCACATTCCCACAGGCTCAAGGTGCGTGCGCTAACCCCTAATTTTGCTGCGATTTCCTTCTGCCTCAGCCCTGCTGTGAACCGTTTCTTCTTGAGATGCTGGCCAAGGGTCGTAGGCTCCTTGGCGATTGGCCAACTCCTTGTCCAAACCGGTGCAACGTCCTTGCGTGCCACGCTTATACTGCGGTCACAAAAAGGCAACATCGCGCACGCCGGACGGGAAAATGCCCAACGAGTCGCAAAGCTCCCCGCGCGAGATCCAAAATTATCTGGGCCGCGTCTCCGGGCCGTTGCTCGACCGCATCGACCTGCACGTGGAAGTGCCGGCGGTGAAGTTCCGCGACATGTCG
>JARLJJ010000045.1 GCA_031291275.1 Formivibrio sp. | reverse complement strand
CGTAGGAATTGCGCGTGGTCGCGGTGCGCACGGTGACGGTAAAGGCGCTCATTTGAGCAACCAGGACGGATGCGACGGCGGTACATCGTCGCCGTGGCGGGGCAGGTTGACATCCAGTTGGCGCGTCTTGATGTAGTCGCGCCCGCGCAAGCCGGCGAACTTGTCGCGGGCGGATGCCCTGACGCGAACGACCGGCGCGGCTTCTCTGCCGCCCTTGGATGCGAGGAAGTTGAATTTAGTGGACATGGGCAACCTCTTGCGCAACCTCTTGCGCGCCGTGTGTGCATACGTCTGCACATTTGAAAGCGACCCCATCAACCGTCACGGCGAGCGCAAGAGGCCCTTTTTCCAGATGGACGGTGACGTAGTAAGCGCCGACCCGCCGTTGCTCGACGAAACCCATGTCCAGCAGCGTTGTGTAGAGCTGGTAGTCGTAGGCGGTCGTGCTGCCCATTGTGATGCGCAGTGAATCGTCGATCCGCAAACACCAATCGAGCGCCAGATCGTAGCCGCGCGCGGCCAGTTCGGCGGCAACCGGCTCAAACAGCTTGAGCTTTGCTTCAGACTTTTTGATTTCCGCCAGGCGTTGCTTGTGGCGGGTAAGTTCATGGGCCAGCAACCGTTGCTGAAAGGTTTGCGGCTTTTCGGATGGTTGGATTTGCATTTTCAACTCCGTCTTGGTGGGTGACGGAGTTATTATCACATACGTGTTTTTAAAAATAAACACAAATGTGATAAGTTTAGGCGTGAGAAATTTGCAACATGCTCGTTGTCATCAATTAAACGCGGTTACTTTTTGTCGTTTGGCGCGCTAGAGATATCGGGGTCTTACCAGCTTTTGACGCTTACCGGCTCAAAATCTTCGCCGACTTTCTTCCATTTGCACTCAGCGGTGGATAGGCGAGTTGCGTTGAAGGCATTTTTTGCGCGAAATTCAAACTGAATCGCATAATTCTTGCCGTTAACATTTTTCGCAAACTTGGCAGGGTAGTCCAGGATTGGGTCAGGTAATTGTGCTGACTCAGGGTCATGCAAGACCTGACGAATACCCTGTATGCATTTTTGCGCAAGGAATGGGAGCGGATCGGTTGGGGAGTCTTTTTTTGCAACAGCCGGAGCTGGTGCTGCTGCGACAGGGGCATTGATGCTTTTCCCTGTAATCCCCGCAACAAATATGCCAAGAAAAGATAGTCCAAAAATCCAGGCTATCACTTTAGGCAGCTGTGACTTAGGTTTTACTGGTTTTGCGATACCGCATTTTGGGCAGGATTTCGCCTCACTGCTGACTTCTGTGCCGCATTCCCGACATTTTTGGAGTGCCATAAAGTTCCTGAAATTTAAGTTTCGCTGTCGTCGCCTCCCTTGGCGTCGATCCGAATGCTTATTGTGCCGCGTTCGTACCGGGATAGCAATTCTGCAATCAATTCTCCGTCTGGAAAGTCGCTTAGGGGGCGTTTGAAACTATCGGCAAGGCGCACAACCATTTCGCTGTTCAGCGAGCGCGCATTCTGTTCGGACGCCAGTTCAAGCCGCGCCTTTAATTCTTCAGGGATGCGTAGCCCGAATGGGTGTTGTCGGCTTATGTCTTTAATCATAGCGACAAAGTGTAGCTATGCCCGAACGCCGCCGATAGTAACAGCGTGTAACTATTACCGATTGGAAAGTTTTATACTATTGGTCAATTTGATTCGACTTTCCAGTAAACGAACGCCCCGATGCAAGCCATTCATTCCCGTTCAATTGGAGCGTTTTACACCGCGCAGATACCGCATTTGTTCCCCGTTGAGTGTCGGGGATGGGCGCAAAGGCATGCGCCTTTCATGGGGTTGGCAGGACTATGCAGAACAAGCAAGAAGCAGAATTGATTGACCTTT
>JARLJJ010000332.1 GCA_031291275.1 Formivibrio sp. | reverse complement strand
TTGATGACGCTGCAACCGCAGAAGGAACACCCGCACGGGCTGTCCGACCACGAGTTCGACTCGATCTTCACCACCGACAAACCGATCATCTTCGCCTTCCACGGCTACCCGTGGCTGATCCACCGCCTGACCTACCGCCGCAACGGGCACGACAACCTGCATGCGCGCGGCTACATCGAAGAGGGCAGTACCTCGACCCCGTTCGACATGGTGGTGATGAACCACGCCGACCGTTTCAACCTGGCGATCGACGTGATCGACCGCGTACCGCAACTGAAGGGCAGAAGTGCCTACGCGCGGCAGAAGTTCGAGGACAAGCTGATCGAGCACAAGCACTACATCAACGAGTTCGGTGATGACATGCCCGAGGTGAAGGACTGGGCTTGGCCGTATCACAAATAATCGGCAGACCTGGAAACGAAAAAGCCCGCAGTGTGAACTGCGGGCTTTTTCGTTTCTAGGATGCCTGATAAAAAGAGAGTGTCCAATGTGGCTATTGGTAAATTGTGCCGTAGGAGGTGTGGTTTTATGCGCCATTCGGCACGTGAATTAGGCAAACGGTGGGCTTCGTAAACTCAGCCCAACCTACTTTTGCTACGGACCTCGGGCCAATTAACCTCTCTTGAGGTTTGATAGGCGGCTTGCCCAAGCTTCAGATTCTGGGGTAGCAGCTGGGAAGAATAGACTGCCATTGTCTCCAGTTAGTATGCACACGACCGAAAGTGCGCTGAGCAATGTGAAGAGCCGAAGGTAGTTGGCTTCCGACGCGAACTCTGTAATAAAACCGTGAACGATTCCGTGGCGGTTGAGTCCTGTTGCGTTCTTGTAATGGCGGGTGTCCAAGTAGAGGGAACTATCAATGAAGAACTTGATGCTTTCTAACATCTGAACGCGCTCGTGAAAACGATCAAATATCGGGATAGATATAAGCTCGTCTGGCACCCAGTTGTAGCTCTGGAAAGTCTCCCTTATATCCCGCTTCTGAACCTCGGTGAGGACGGAAATAAAATCCATCTTACTGATCTCGTCGGGAATGTCCTTGCCTATGTCCGCTCCAATGTTCCTGATGATTCCTTCAATGCAAGGTATCAAAGCGAGTATGGCTGCTCTATGCATTCCCAATACATGCGCTTCAACCGATTCCACAATGTAGCCATAGAAGGCGGCCATCGCCCTTTTTTTCTTGAACACTCCGAGGCACAAGTTGGCGATTCCACTTTCGTTGTACATACTTTTCAAGAGTTCTGATGTCAGTGCTTCGCGGTCTTCCGGGTTAGATGCTTTTTCAATAGCAGCAGCTGCGGGCGAGAGAAATCCCATCTGATAATAGGGCGGCAATACTACGTCCCCTAAAAGGAATGCAGAGCGCATCCGTCCGAGCCCCGATATTCGGTCCGTGCTCTGCAAATTCTTCGGAAAGAAGGCCGACTCGACATCCACGGTTACACGATAACCAGGGATATCAATGAAGTTTTTCAGCGTTACTTCCTGAACATCAATGGCATATGCCCGTGACTCAGCATCTACTGCCGTAGATGCGAGAGCCTTGAAAACACATTTTCGTACCTCCTCAATTCCTTTTGCAAGCGCATGCGTTCTGACACTGCAGCGGTAGCTCTTACGAAACAGTAATGGGATGTCAAGGTTCAAGGAATAACGCCTTATGAATGAGCTAAGGACCGCTTTGGCCGCGCCGGACTAATGCATCATCAGTCCAGTTGTTGGCGTTTCGTGGCCCTTTTCCCTATATCGGTCGAGCCTTTATGGAAAAGGTCAGTTAGGCACCATGCTGCACTGGTTCCACAACAACTGCCGTGCCGTAGCACAGAACTTCGGTGAGCCCGGCCATGACTTCGGTGGCGTCGTAGTGCATGGCGATGATGGCGTTGGCACCACGCTGTTGCGCGTGTTTGCACATCAGGGAATAGGTTTCCGACCGAGCTTGCTCGCACAGATTGGTGTAGATGGTGATGTTGCCCCCAAGCAGCGACTGCAAGCCACCGAAAATGTTGCCTACGATGGATCGGGAGCGAACCGTAATTCCGCGAACAACACCAAGGCTGCGTACGATTCTGTAGCCTGGCAGGGTGAGGGCGGTTGTGACCATGGAATCCTGCATTGGTTTTCCTTTGTGTTGTTTGTCGAATGGATAAAGCAGGACTGTAGCACCGGAAACAAATATCCGTTCAAGGCCGATAACAACCTATACACAGATTCCTGCACCTATTGATGCATGGCAAACATACAGAGCAAGCGTAGGTTGGGCAGAGCAAAGCGAAGCCCAACGGCTACCGGATTTCGTAATGCACCGGAATGTTGGGCTTCACTTCGTTCAACGCCAACTTACAAAGACTGCGGATGCCGTTACAGGCAAACCCCCGCGCCTGCCGAAGCATGGCAAACATATACGGTGGCAGGAAAGCCGCTGACTGCGGCGTAACGTGCTGCGATGGCTTCGCGTGCGGGTTGTACCAGATCGTGCGGCAGCAGGGCTACCACGCAGCCGCCGAAGCCGCCGCCGGTCATGCGCACCCCGCCGGCCTTGCCGATCACGTTGCTGACAATCTCCACCAGCAAATCCACCAGCGGCACGGTGATTTCAAAATCATCGCGCATCGAGGCGTGCGAGGCGGCCATCAGTTCGCTGATGCTGGCTTGATCGCCAGCTTCGAGCGCCGCCGCAAGATCGATGGCACGCTGGCTGTCGGTAATGATGTGCCGGGCGCGGCGGGCAACGATTGGGTCCATGTCGGCGGATTTGGCGTTGAATGTGGCCAAGTCCACATCGCGTAGTGCCTTGACGCCGAAGAAGTGTGCCGCAGCTTCGCATTGTTCCCGGCGCGTGTTGTATTCGCTGCCGACCAAGCCACGTTGCACGTTGGAGTTGACGATCATCACGGCCAGATCGTCCGGCATGGCGACAGGGCGGGTTTCGAGCGAGCGACAATCGATCAGCAGCGCGTGGCCTGCTGCGCCATGGGCGGAAATCAACTGGTCCATGATGCCGCAGTTGCAGCCGACAAACTGGTTCTCGGCCTGCTGCCCGATCTGGGCCAGCAAGGTCGGGCTGATGCCTAGCGCATACAGCGCACTGAAAAACTGTCCGGTGGCGACTTCCAGCGAGGCAGAAGAGCTGAGCCCGGCGCCTTGCGGGACATTGCCGCTGACCACGAGATCCGCGCCGCCCAGCGCATAGCCGCGCGCCAGCAAAAACTTCACCACGCCGCGAATATAGTTGGCCCATTGCATATGCGGCAGTGCTTCGATGGGGCTATCGAGACTGAAGGTGTCGGTCTGTCCGGCATAATCCACGGCGATGACGCGCACGGTGTTGTCGCTGCGTCGTGCGCCTGAAATCACCGTTTGGTAATCAATGGCACAAGGCAGGACGAAACCACCGTTGTAATCGGTATGTTCGCCGATCAGGTTGACCCGGCCTGGCGCCTGAACGGAAAGGGTAGGAATGTAGCCGAAGCTTTCGGTAAAAATCTGGCGAGTATGTTGCAAGAGCGTCATGTGTCTGCCGTTCAGGATTCGTTGTAATGGATATCGCTGACGCTGCGCAGCTTTTCAGCGGCTTGCTCGGGCGTCAGATCGCGCTGGGTTTCGGCCAGCATTTCGTAGCCGACCATGAATTTTCGCACGGTGGCGGAGCGCAATAGCGGCGGATAGAAGTGCGCATGCAGCTGCCAGTGATCACGGTTTGCATCATCGAAGGGTGCGCCATGCCAGCCCATCGAATACGGAAAGCTGCACTGGAACAGGTTGTCGTAGCGGCTGGTCAACTGTTTGAGTGCCCGAGCCAAATCTTGGCGTTGCGCGGTTTCGAGATCGGGCAAGCGGCGGATATGCGCTTTGGGCAGCATCAGCGTCTCGAACGGCCAAGCGGCCCAGTAAGGTACGACGGCCAGCCAGTGTTCGGTTTCGACCACGACGCGGCTACCGCCAGCTTCCTGCTTGGCATAATCCAGCAGCAGCGGGCTGTGGCGCTCGGCAAAGTAGGCTCGCTGGTGCGCATCCTCATTGGCGGCTTCGTTGGGCAGGAAGCTGTTGGCCCAAATCTGGCCGTGCGGATGCGGGTTGGAGCAACCCATCATCGCGCCCTTGTTCTCGAATACTTGCACCCACGGATACTGTTGGCCGAGCTCCGTGCTTTGTTCGCACCAGGTTGCGATGATCTGTGCAATGGCCGGTAGCGACAGTTCCGGCAGGCTCTTGCTGTGATCCGGCGAGAAACAGATCACCCGGCTGGTACCGCGCGCCGTGCCGGTCTGGAATAGAGGATTGTCCGAGGGCGGGGCATCGGGCGCATCGGTGGTGAGTGCGGCAAAATCGTTGGTGAAAACAAAGGTACCGCTGTAATCCGGATTGCGTTCGCCGGTGACGCGTTGATTGCCAGCGCAAAGATAGCAGTCCGGATCGTGTGCCGGGCGGGTGCTGCGATCCGGGGTTTCCTGCTGGCCTTGCCAGGGACGTTTGGCGCGGTGCGGCGAAACCAGTACCCAGGATCCGGTCAGCGGGTTCAGGCGGCGGTGTGGGTGGTCGCTTGGGTCAAACATGTTTTGGAGGTCCCTTGTTCTTTGTCGGGTTCGTGGGTGGGTTTGGCTGGCTTCTTCCAGTACGAAAACAGGAAGCTGAAACTCTGGCTACCCCGCTCGAACAGGCGTTGCATCAGGCAGAACAGGCAAAGTAGTACGCCAACTGCGATTCTGGTCCACCAGGAACTTAACGTGCCATCGAAGGCAATCAGCGACTGGATAACGCCCAGAATCAGTACGCCCACCAGTGAGCCGGCCACGTAGCCAACACCGCCCGTGAGCAGTGTGCCACCAATGACGGCTGCGGCGATAGCATCAAGCTCCATACCCAGTGCATGCAAGCCGTAGCCTGAAAGCATGTAGAACGTGACCAGTACACCGCCCAATGCCGAGCAGAGCCCGCTCAGTGCATAGACCAATATCTTGGTTTTCCCGACGGGCAAGCCCATGAGTTCTGCCGAACGCTCATTGCCGCCGATGGCATACACGGCTCGGCCAAACCGGGTGTATTGCGCGAGATAAATGGCAAGCGTCAATACCACGAGCGCAATCAAGGCACTGATCGAGATAAAGGTGTCTGCGCCCAGCATCAATCGGTATTGGGCAATATGGGTATAACTTTCGTCGGTGATCGAGATGGAATCAATGCTGATGACGTAGCAAAGGCCGCGTGCCAGAAACATGCCGCCCAATGTCACGATAAAGGGCTGAAGTTTGAATACATGGATCAGCGTTCCCATCATCAATCCGAATCCCGCGCCCATTAGCAACACCAGCGGGATAACTGCCCAGATGCTCCAGTGATGGTGTTCAACCAGCGCTGCGGTCACCATCGTGGTCAGCGCCACGATCGAGCCCACAGATAGATCAATACCGCCAGAGAGAATCACAAAGGTCATGCCGATGGCAACGACGCAAAGGAAGGCGTTGTCGATCAGCAGGTTGATGAATACCTGCAAGGAAAAGAAACCGTTGTAGGCGACCGAGCCAAAACCGAACAGGGCAACGAACAGTAACGTGGTCACAATCAGCGGCAATGTGCGCGCATTGATATGGTGGGAAAAACTCATGTTGTTTCTCCTGAGCGGAGCACATGTTTGGAGAGCATGGCACGCAGCGCATCGGACTGGATCAGGCAGACCGCAAACACGACCAGTGCCTTGACGACCATATTGATTTCAGGCGGCACGCCGAGCGAGTAGATCGCGTAGGTCAGCGTCTGGATGATGAGTGCGCCCAGCAAGCTGCCCATCAGGCTGAAGCGCCCGCCCGCAAGCGAAGTTCCGCCCAGCGTCACCGCCAGAATGGCATCAAGTTCAAGCAGCAGTCCGGCGTTGTTGCCGTCCGCACTTTTGACGTTCGAGGTGATGATCAATGCGGCGATACCCGCCGTGACCGAACAGAAGGCATAAACCCAGAACACCAGTGCGCGTGCGCTGATGCCGGAGAAGCGTGTCGCCACCGGGTTGATGCCTACGGCCTGGATAAACAGGCCGAGGGCGGTGCGGTGCATCAATAGAAGCAGGATGACGAGCACCGCTGCGACGATGTAGAGCGCCACAGGAATGCCCAGCAGGAAACCGTTGCCGATGAAGAAAAACGGTTCATAGTAGACCGTGACGATCTGGCCGCCAGTGATCAATTGCGCGATGCCGCGACCGGCCACCATCAGGATCAAGGTGGCAATGATCGGCTGCATGCCAGCGCCGGCCACCAGTAATCCATTCCATAGTCCACAGAGCAAGGCCACCGCCAGTGCGGCCAGAATGGCCAGCGACATCGGCGTTTGGGAAACATAGGTCTGAACACCATTCTGGATGACCAGAGAGCCACCGATCATCGATGCGACCACGGCGCCCGCGATGGCCACGGTGGCGCCGACAGAGATATCGATCCCCCGCGTGGCGATCACGAGTGTCATGCCCATGGCCACCAGCATCAACGGTGCCGCGCGGTTCAGGATGTCAACGACGCTGCCGTAAAGATGGCCGGATTTGATCTCGATATCGAAAAAGCCATGGTTGAAATAAAAATTGACCAGGCAGAGCAGGGTGAGCGTGACGCAGGGCCAGAATAAACGGTGGCGCAGGCAGGTCAGCAACGGGGTGGGTAGATGGCTCATGATTCGGCTCCTGCAATCATGCGGAATACGCTTTGTTCATCGGCATCATTGCTGTCGATTTCACCGATTTTTTGCCGGTCACGCAGCACGGCAATCCGGTCGCTGACGCGCAGCACCTCGCTCATTTCCGACGAGATGAACAGGATGGCGAGCCCTTTACGACATTGGGCTTTGACCAATTCCATGATCTCCAATTTGGCGGCGATATCAATGCCGCGCGTGGGTTCGTCAAGGATCAGCATTTTAGGATCGGTGGCCAGCCAGCGCGCCAACATCGCTTTCTGTTGGTTGCCGCCGGATAGCTGTCCAATCGGTTTTTCTGCATCGGGCGTGCGGATGCCCAGTTGCTGGATGTATTCGTCGGCGATGGCACGCTGCGCGCGTTTGGGCAGGAAGCGAAAAACGCCGCGCCGCGCTTGCAGGGCCAGGATGATGTTCTCCCGGATCGATAGCTCCGCAATGATGCCTTCGGTTTTACGGTCTTCCGGGCAAAATGCCATGCCATGCCGCACGGCTTTGCTGGGTGAATTGAGTTTGACCAGTTTGCCGTCGATGCGGATGGTGCCGCTATCTGCATGGTCAATGCCAAACAGCATGCGCGCCGTTTCAGTACGGCCGGACCCCAGCAAACCTCCCAGACCCAGCACCTGGCCCTGGTAGATATCCAGATCAATTGGGCGCATTGAGCCGGTCGAGCCCAGTCCTGATGTGGTGATAAACGGCTCGCGGTCTATGTTGGCTGATCCCGCTGACGTATCGGTAGCGTAGATCGCCTCATCAATTTCATGGCCGACCATTTTGTTGATCAGGTCCAGTCGTGATAATTCGCTCGCCGGATATTCCCCGACAAATTCCCCGTTTCTCAGTACCGTGATCCGGTCGGAAATGGCATAGGTCTGATCCAGAAAGTGGGTGACAAACAGAATGGCCATGCCTTTTTGCTTGAGCTGGCGCAGTGTTTGAAACAAACGCTCGACTTCGTCTTCATCGAGGCTGGAAGTCGGTTCATCGAGAATCAAAACCTGTGCTTCCGTGCTGAGTGCGCGGGCGATGGCCACCATTTGCTGGATGGCTACCGGAAAGCTGGCCAGAGGAAGGGTGACATCTATGTGGATATTCAATGCGGCCAGCGCTGTTTTTGATTCACGCTCGATGGCTTTCCAGTCGATGCCCATGCGACGCATCGGGAAGCGGCCGATAAAAATATTCTCGGCAACCGAGAGGTTGGGGCAGAGATTGATTTCCTGGTAGACCGTGCTGATGCCGATTTCTTGCGCTGCGCCGACACAGTCCGGCTGAATGAGCTTGCCGTTGAGCCGCATCTCGCCGGCATCCGGTATTTCGACGCCGGTTAAGGCTTTGATCAGGGTGGATTTTCCCGCGCCATTCTGCCCCATCAGGGCATGAACTTCGCCAGGGAACAAGCGCAATTGCGCGTTTTTTAAAGCGGTGACGCCAGGGAACGATTTGTTGATGCCTTGCATTACCAGAATGGGTTCGACTGTCATGACAAGAGCTCTCCGTTGAGCCGATGCGGACAAACGACCCGATGCTTGGGCCGTTTGTCCAGTCGGTTTTCTTGCGCATTACCCAATATTCAAAATGAATTTATCCAGCTCAATACTTCCGGTTCGGGAATTCCTTGGCAGCCGTTTCCATCGGGAATATTCCTTCCTTGGTATTGATGCGCTTGGGTTGTGGCTTACCAGCCTTCACTTCCTTGGCAATGGCCATCAGTTGCGGGCCAAGCAGCGGATTGCATTCAACAGAAACATTGAGCTTGCCGGCCATCATGGCTTCAAAAGCGCCTTTTACGGAGTCGATCGACACAATGATGATGTCTTTGCCTGGTTTCATCCCGGCTTCCTCGATTGCCTGGATGGCGCCGATGGCCATGTCATCGTTGTGTGCGAAGAGCACGTTGATTTTCTTGTCGGTTTTCAGGAAGGCTTCCATCACTTCTTTGCCTTTGCTGCGGGTAAAGTCGCCGGTCTGCGAGCGCGTGATCTTGAAGCGCGGATTGGCTTTGATGACTTCTTCAAACCCTTTCTTGCGCTCGATGGCCGGTGCAGAGCCCACGGTGCCTTGCAGTTCAACAATGTTCACATCACCTTCGCCCTTGTAGTTGTCCAGCAACCATTTGCCTGCCTTGCGGCCTTCTTCGGTGAAATCGGAACCGATCATCGTGACATAGAGCGAAGGATCTTTGGTTTCGATGCTGCGATCAGTCAGGATCACCGGGATTTTGGCGCTCTTGGCTTCTTTCAGTACGGTATCCCAGCCGGTAGTGACGACGGGAGCAAACGCGATGACATCCACTTTCTGGGCAATGAAACTGCGGATGGCCTTGATCTGGTTTTCCTGTTTTTGCTGTGCATCGGAAAACTTGAGGTTGATACCGGCGGCTTTGGCCGAATCCTTGATCGATTGAGTGTTGGCGGTTCGCCATTCACTTTCGGCGCCAACCTGTGCAAATCCTAGGGTAAGTGGCGCAGCCAGCGCCGGTAGCGCGAGTCCCCCCACAATCAAACCAGCGGCAATAACGGAAAGCAGGGATCTTCTGGACTTCAACATATTGATACTCCTCTTCAGTTTTATAAGACGCCGGTTTGCCCGGCCGTTGTTTCCCGTCGCTACGGGATAGCCCGCACCTGCTCATGGTTGTGAGCAGATGCGGGATGCGGCCCGCCGTGATTTACCGGCGAAAGCCGAATGCCAGTTCGTTCCAGTTGATTTCATTTTTGAACGTGGGTATGTCTGTCTTGCCATCAATTAGCAGGAATTCGATGCCGAATATCTCGGCCAGAATACGCAGGTGCTCGGAAGTGATGGCTTGACTATAGACGGTGTGATGCGCGCCGCCGGCCAAGATCCAGGCTTCTGCCGCGACATCCAAGTTTGGTAATGCTTTCCAGACTGCGCGTGCCACCGGTAGTTTGGGTAGCGGGTGTGGCTGTTCGATCACTTCCACTTCATTGACGATCAGGCGGAAGCGGTCGCCCATGTCGATCAAGCTGGCGTTGAGTGCCGGACCCGGTTTGGCCGAGAACAGCAGACGTGCCGGGTCATCCTTTTTGCCGATGGAAAGAGGTTGTACGTCCAGGACAGGTTTTGCTTCCTGGGCGATTGATGGGCAGACTTCCAGCATGTGTGCACCGATCACAAGCTCGTTGCCCGGTGTGAAGTCGTAGGTGTAATCCTCCATGAACGAGGTGCCGCCCGGCAGGCCGTGGCTCATGACCTTGATCGTGCGCAGCAGGGCCGCAGTTTTCCAGTCGCCTTCCGCGCCGAAGCCAAAACCTTGCTGCATCAGGCGTTGTACGGCAAGGCCAGGGAGCTGGCTGAGGCCGTAGAGGTTTTCAAATGTGGTGGTAAAGGCACCGAAACCGCCTTTGACCAGGAAGTTCTTGATGCCGAGTTCGATGCGGGCGGCATCCAGTAGATGTTGGCGCTTAGCGCCACCTTGCTTGACCGCATCGGAGAGTTGGTAAGTGGCTTCGTATTCCTCGATCAGCTGCGCCAGATCCGCATCGGATACGGCTTCGATCGAGTTGACCAGATCGCCCATCGCGTAGCCGTTGACTGAATAACCGAATTTGATCTGCGCGGTGACCTTGTCCCCTTCGGTCACTGCCACTTCGCGCATATTGTCGCCAAAGCGGGCGACCTTCATGTGTTTGCTGTCGTAGATGGCTGCTGCAACGCGGATCCAGCGATCAATCTTTTTCAGGGCCAGTTGATCCTGCCAGTGACCGACCACCACGGTGTATTGCTTGCGCATGCGTGCGCCGATGAAACCGAATTCACGACCGCCGTGGGCGGTCTGGTTCAGGTTCATGAAGTCCATATCCATGCTGTCCCACGGGATTTTTGCATTGAACTGGGTATGAAACTGCATGAACGGCTTTTCCAGTACGGATAAGCCGCCGATCCACATTTTGGCTGGCGAGAAGGTATGCATCCAGGTAATCAAACCGATGCAGTTTTCCGAGTGATTGGCTTCGCGGCACAACGCAAGGATTTCATCCGGTGTTTTGACGGTGGGTTTAAGCACGACCTTGACCGGGAACTTGCCGTCGGTGTTCAGTCCTTCAACCACGATACGGCTATTCTCGGCGACCTGTTGCAATGTCTTGGGGCCATAGAGGTGCTGGCTGCCAACCACAAACCACACTTCAAGCTGTTTGAAAAATTCCATGTTGTCGATTCCTTTCCGTTTTGTTCGGGGGCTGTTTTTTCAGAAGGGGCCGAGTCAGTTTGGTTGTTCTGACTGGCCGTAATAGGCATCCGCGCCGTGTTTGCGCAGATAGTGTTTGTCGAGCAAATAGGGTGCGATCGGTGGGCGCGCTGGATTGAGCGTCACGGTGTAAAGCGCCATGCGGGCGACTTCTTCCAGTACGACTGCGTTATGCACGGCATCGTCCGGCGTCTTGCCCCAAGCAAAGGGCGCGTGTTCAGAGACCAGAATGCCGGGCATTTCCAGCGGGTTGCGCTTGGCCAGCGTTTCGATAATGACTGCACCCGTATTCAGTTCGTAGGCGTCCTGAACTTCTGTTTTACTCAGTGGGCGCGAGCATGGGATTTCGCCATAAAAGTAATCAGCATGCGTGGTGCCGAATGCCGGAATGGCGCGCCCGGCCTGCGCCCAAGCGGTGGCGTGGGTCGAGTGGGTATGGACGATGCCACCCAGAGCCGCATAGTGCCGATAGAGTGCCAGATGGGTGGGGGTATCGGAGGATGGGCGCAGATTGCCTTCGAGTACGTTTCCCTGCATGTCCACGACCACCATGTCATTCACCTGCATGGCATCGTAACTGACCCCGCTGGGCTTGATGACGACCAAGCCCTGCTCGCGATCGATGCCGCTGACATTGCCCCAGGTGAACGTGACCAGACCGTGTTTGGGTAAAGCGAGATTGGCACACAGGACTTCTTCGCGCAGTGTTTTAAGCAACATGTTCGGACTCCTCTATGGCCGATGCATAAAGCGGTTCGGCTTGAGCAACCCAATGCAGATAACGTTGATAGAGTGACTCGAAGGCTTCTACTCCTTGAGGATTGGGGGTGTAGGTGTGTTCGATGCGGCATGCCATGGCTTGTTGTGCTTGTGCCACGCCGTCGTATTCATTTGCGGCGACCGCTGCAAAAATGGCAGCCCCCAGCGCACAACACTGATCCGAGGCTACGACATCAATCGGCCGATTCATGACATCCGCACAGACTTGCATGACTGTTGGCGATTTACGGGCGATGCCACCCAGGCCAACCACGGTTTCAACTGAAACGCCTTGGCTGGTAAAACATTCCATGATGGCGCGGGCGCCAAATGCAGTCGAAGCGATGAAGCCGCCGAACAGGGTGGGCGCATCGGTTCCAAGGTTGAGATCGGTGATGACGCCTTTCAGTCGCTGGTTGGAAAAGGGTGTGCGGCGGCCATTGAACCAGTCGAGTACGACGGGCAGATGGGCGTAATCGATATCTTTTGCCCAGGCTTCGGTTAAGGCGGGTAGGAGATTGTTTTCGACCTGCTGCAACTGGGCTGCCAACGCGGGATGTTGTTGCGCAGCCAGTTGCAGGGGCCAGCTCAGCAAGCGCGAGAACCATGCATACATGTCTCCGAAAGCGGATTGCCCGGCCTCCAGGCCAATTTTCCCCGGCACTACGCTGCCATCCACCTGACCGCAAATGCCCTGGATCGCCCGTTGCTGAATAATGGATTCGTCGGCAATCATGATGTCGCAGGTCGAGGTGCCAATAACTTTGACCAGCGCGTGTTCGCTTGCTCCGGCACCCACGGCGCCCATATGGCAGTCAAATGCGCCACCGGAAATCATGACATCTGCGGGAAGTCCCAGCCGTTGTGCCCATTCCGAAGTAATACAACCCACGGGAATGTCTGCGGTAAAGGTTTCCTCGAACAAGGGGTAGGGCAAATCCTGAACGAGGCAAGGATCAAGTGCGGCGAGGAACGCTTTTTCGGGCAATCCCCCCCATTCCGGATGCCACAAGGTTTTGTGTCCGGCGGAACAGCGACCGCGACGAATTTTTTCTGGTTGCGTAGTGCCACTGAGCAAGGCGGGGATCCAGTCACACAATTCAATCCAGCTCTTTGCCGCAGATCGGACACCGGCATCGGCGCGCGATACGTGTAAAACTTTGGCCCAGAACCATTCCGAAGAGTAGACGCCGCCGATATAACGGCTGTAGTCGGGAAACTTTCCGCTATGACACAGTTCTGTGATGGCTTCTGCCTCTGCGATGGCGGTGTGATCTTTCCAGAGGACAAACATGGCATTGGGGTTGTCGGCAAATTCAGGCCGCAGCGCAAGCACCTCGCCATTTTCATCAATCGGTGCCGGGGTTGAGCCGGTGCTGTCAACACCGATGCCGACGATAGAACGTCTTTGCGACTCACTCAGCGCAGCTATCGTTTCACGCACTGCGGCGGTCATTGATTCAATGTAATCCAGTGGATGATGACGAAACTGGTTCGCCATGGGCACGCTAAAACGGCCTTCTGCCCAGCGTGGGTAATTGGAAACTGCAGAAGATAATTCCGACCCATTGAGGCAGTTTACTGCAAGTGCTCTGACAGAGTCGCTGCCAAAATCGAGGCCGAGGACGATTTTTTCTGACATTGTTTAATCCTTGATTACAAAGAACGAGATAATCATATGGACTAAACAATATGGATTTTATGCTTTCATGGGTTAGGATGGTGCTGCCATATATATGTATAGAATGGCTTATATTGGCGTGGCATACGGCTCGATTAGCATGAATTCTTGCCATAACCTGCCGTAGATATGGAATATATTGCTTTTGTCTCCATTTTTTGCAGGTGCCCACTTCCATGTTTAAGGGTGTTGGAGGTACCGTAATTACGTAGCTGAAATGTGAAGGTTACATTGTTGTGCTTGTGAGTGATGGGTCTTTAGGGTTGCTGGTATCAGAATAACAAGCCCAAAGACAGGTTTGTGCAATTTCCAAAGATATTCGTTTTTTATGTGCGCAGCACAGATGGACAATTCGGGCTTGCTTTTGTACTAGTAGCGCTCGAAAAGGGTTGAGTCCAAATGTGAATCGGGTTGGTTGGATAAGAATGTCTAATTAGAAAATCTTTTCATTTGAATCGGAGACAGGATCATGAATAGAAGGAAAGTGCTTGTAGGTTCGTTGCTGGTTGGCATGATGGGTTGTTTGCCTTTCGCGCAAGCCGCGGACAAGGGCCTTATCGGGATTTCCATGCCGACAAAGTCATCCGCCCGTTGGATTTCTGACGGAGCAAACATGGTTAAGGTATTCACTGCAAAGGGATACAAAACCGATCTACAGTATGCAGACGACGATATTCCCAACCAGCTGGCACAGATAGAAAACCTGGTGACCAAGGGTGTGAAGGTCTTGGTTGTTGCGGCTATTGATGGTACTACGCTGTCTGATGTGCTTAAAAAGGCCGCAGATAAGGGCGTCAAGATCATTGCCTATGATCGTTTGATCAAGGGAACGAAGAACGTTGATTATTATGCGACGTTCGACAATTTCCAGGTTGGCGTGTTGCAAGCGTCCTCAATCGTGAACGCTTTGGACCTCAAGGGTGGCAAGGGTCCTTTCAATATTGAACTCTTTGGCGGTTCGCCGGACGATAACAACGCTTTTTTCTTCTACAACGGCGCAATGTCCGTGCTCAAACCCTATATGGACAAGGGCAAACTGGTTGTTCTCAGCAAGCAGATGGGTATGGATAAGGTCGGTACCTTGCGCTGGGATGGCGCGGTTGCCCAGGCGCGTATGGACAACCTGCTCTCGGCTTTCTATGGCAATGCTCGCGTAGATGCTGTTCTGTCTCCATATGATGGTTTGTCGATTGGTATTTTGTCTTCACTCAAGGGTGTGGGGTACGGCTCACCCAAGCAACCTTTCCCGATCGTGACCGGACAGGATGCTGAAGTGGCTTCGATCAAGTCCATGCTGCGTGGCGAGCAATACTCTACCGTGTTCAAGGATACGCGTGAGCTGGCCAATGTGACGGTGGACATGGCTGATGCCATGCTCAGCGGCAAGAAACCTGTTGTCAATGACACCAAGACTTACAACAACGGCATCAAGATTGTTCCGTCCTACTTGCTCAAGCCAGTGTCGGTTGACAAGAGCAACTGGAAAAAGATTTTGGTCGATAGTGGTTATTACACCGAAGACCAACTGAAATAAGGTTGAGTGACACAGTTCTGGTGCGCCCGTATGCCGTAACGGGTGCTGGCGCACCAGGCCCGAACCTTTCCCCCGGGGCATCTTGCCGCAGCGGGGGTGGCTAGAGAATGAGGTGATTCGGTGGGGTCCATTCTGGAAATGAAGGGGATCACCAAGCGTTTTCCAGGGGTTATCGCCCTGAATGACGTGAATCTGGTGGTCCAAACTGGTGAAATACACGCCATATGTGGTGAAAACGGCGCCGGTAAATCGACGCTGATGAAGGTGTTGAGTGGGGTTTATCCCACAGGCACTTATGATGGCGAAATCCACTTTGAGGGGCGCGAGCAGAAGTTCGATTCGATCCGCGATAGTGAAGAGCAGGGCATTATTATCATTCACCAGGAACTTGCTCTGGTGCCCTTGTTATCCATCGCCGAAAATATTTTTCTCGGCAATGAGCAAGGCAAGTTGGGCGTTATCGACAACGAGCAGACCCACCGTAGAACCGTGGAGTTACTCAAGCAAGTCGGGCTGAAAGAAACGCCTGAAGCCCTGATCACCGATCTGGGTGTAGGCAAGCAGCAATTGGTGGAAATTGCCAAGGCCCTATCCAAAAAGGTCAAGTTGTTGATTCTGGATGAGCCAACCGCCAGCCTGAACGAAAATGACAGTGCTGCCTTGTTGGATCTGTTGCTGGGATTCAAGGCACAAGGCATGACCTGCATCCTGATCTCCCATAAGCTTAATGAAATTTCCCGCGTGGCGGATTCCGTGACGATCTTGCGTGACGGGGCCACGGTGCAAACCATGGATTGCCGCGATGCGCCAGTCTGTGAAGATACGTTGATCCGCCATATGGTGGGGCGTGAGATGGCTGACCGCTATCCTCACCGTGAACCGAATATCGGTGAAGTTGTTTTCGAGATCAAGGATTGGACGGTTTATCACGAGCAACACGCCGATCGGAAGTTCATTAAAGGCGTGAGCATGAATGTCCGACAAGGCGAGATTGTTGGCATTGCTGGTCTGATGGGCTCTGGACGGACTGAGCTGGCCATGAGTGTTTTTGGCCGTACCTATGGACGTAACATCAGCGGGAGTGTGTTCCTGCGTGGCAAGCCGATTGATGTCAGTACCGTCCAGAAGGCGGTAAGCCACGGCATTGCTTATGTGACCGAGGATCGCAAAGGCTATGGCCTGGTACTCGAAAACGAAATACGCCACAACATTTCGCTTGCCAATTTGCCCGGTGTTTCTAGTCGTGGGGTGATTGATGGCGGGCGCGAATTTGAGGTCGCAACGGACTATAAGCGAAAGATCAATATTCGCTGTACCGACGTATTCCAAAACGTGGGCAATTTGTCCGGTGGCAATCAGCAAAAAGTCGTATTGAGCAAGTGGCTGTTTGCGGGGCCCGAAATCCTGATTCTTGACGAGCCCACGCGTGGCATTGATGTGGGGGCGAAATACGAGATCTACACCCTGATTGCCCAGCTCGCCAAGGAAGGAAAATGCATCATCCTCATCTCATCCGAAATGCCGGAGCTGCTTGGGATGAGCGATCGCATCTATGTGATGAACGAAGGCGCTTTCATCGCCGAGATGCCCACGGCTGAAGCCAGTCAGGAAAAAATCATGCGTTCGATAGTTAATGCGGGGAAAAACTGAAATGAATATCAACGTAGAAGCGATCCAAGCGACCGCAGAAAACACGTCGGCAAGCATGCCGATTTCCATGGTCATCAAGAAGAACCTGCGTGAATACGGCATGCTGATATCGCTTGCCGTCATCATGATTTTCTTTCAGTACATGACTGACGGTACACTGCTGCTGCCGCTTAATTTAACCAATTTGGTGTTGCAAAACAGCTATATCGTGATCATGGCGCTGGGCATGTTGCTGGTTATTGTTGCCGGGCATATCGATCTTTCGGTCGGGTCGGTGGCCGGATTTATCGGTGGCTTGGCGGCGGTGCTGATGGTGGATTTCCACTGGAATTATATTCCGGCTACGCTGCTTTGCCTTGCTGCCGGTGCGCTTATCGGCGGGGTGCAGGGGTACTTCGTGGCGTTCCACCGGATACCCTCGTTCATCGTGACCCTCGGTGGCATGCTGGTGTTCCGCGGACTGGCGCTGGTGCTGCTTGCCGGGCAATCCGTTGGACCGTTTCCGCCGAGTTTCCAGTTGCTGAGTTCCGGTTTTATTCCTGATCCGATCAGCAGTTCCGGCTTGCGTCTGACTTCAGTACTGATCGGCTGTCTGGTGTCGGCTGGCTTGTTCTACGCCGCCATGCGGGAGCGTGCCAACAAGGTCCAGTACGGTGCGAATGCCGAACCAGCAATCTTTTTTACCGCCAAGAATCTCGTTTTTTCCGCTGCAATCATTCTCTTCGCCTATCTGCTGGCTTCCTACCGGGGTTTGCCCAATGTATTGGTCGTGATGTTCGGACTGATGCTGTTCTACGATTTCGTCACCAACCGGACAACGATCGGGCGCCGTGTCTATGCCCTGGGCGGAAATGAAAAAGCCGCACGTCTTTCCGGCATCAAGACCGATCGCTTGTCGTTCTACACCTTCATCAATATGGGCGTGCTGGCTGCCGTGGCGGGATTGATTTTTGCTGCACGGCTGAATACGGCCACACCGAAAGCGGGCGTGGGTTTCGAACTCGATGTGATCGCTGCGTGCTTCATCGGCGGAGCTTCCGCTACCGGTGGCGTGGGCAAGGTCATGGGGGCGGTGATTGGCGCTTTCATCATGGGGGTGATGAACAACGGGATGTCCATTCTGGGTATCGGTATCGATTGGCAGCAGGTTATCAAGGGAATCGTGTTGGTTTCTGCCGTACTCGTCGATGTCTACAACAAGAACAAGTAGGAAGTCTGGGTGGCGTGACCGCGAGGTATACGCTGCCCCTTCCTGTAGGTACTGTGAATCGTGACCGTTACCCGCAGGGTAAAACCGGGGTTGTAATCGTGTTGGCCGGATTCTGTAGGTTCCGGCCGTTCCCAAGGGCAGCAAAATGCATCTGGACGACAACGGGCAACAACTGGATCCGCTTTTACCTGGCTACTCGTTCAATGTGTACCTGGTGGCGGGAATGACCCCGATTATTGAAAACGGGCCGCTCGATTTTTTCATCGACCGGAACAAGGGGATGAGTGGCTTTATCATCAATATGACAGTCAAGGGACAAGGCAAGGTCTTTGATGGGGAGGATGCCTTTATCACCGAGCCCGGCGATCTGTTGCTGTTCCCGCCTGATGCTGTTCACTACTATGGCCGTGCCCCGGAAAGCCCCAATTGGTATCACCGCTGGGTTTATTTCCGCCCGCGTGCGTACTGGGCCAACTGGTTGAAATGGCGTCACCAAGTCAACAAAGTGGGTAGATTGACTTTGTCCGACAAGGCGGTGATCAATGAGTTCGACGAGCTGTTCCAGCAAATAGAGCAAACACATAAAGCGGGACGCCGATCCTCCGAAGAGTTGGCCATCAATTTGCTCGAAAGGCTTTTGATTCGCTGTTTTGAAGAAACACCGGAAAATCGCAGCAAGCCTATCGATCCTCGGATCGAAGAGGCCTGTCAGTATCTTTCTAAAAATCTGGCCGAAGAAGTGAATCTGGATGATGTCGCCCGGCATGTCTGCTTGTCATCGTCGCGCCTTGCCCATCTGTTTCGAGAGCAGATGGGGGTGAATATCCTGCGCTGGCGTGAAGATCAACGCATTATTCTGGCGAAACACTTGCTGCAAAGCACCTGTTCGCCAATTGCCAAGGTGGCCGGACTGGTGGGCTACGATGATCAGATGTATTTTTCCCGCGTGTTCCGCAAGCGTGTTGGTGCAAGTCCAAGTACGTTTCGAAAAACCAGTGAAGGTTCGCCGGTTCAGTGCCTGGATGCGGTAGGGGCGGACGCATTCGCCGATTTTTTAGGTAGCCAGAATTGATGCCCGTGTCGTGATGCACTGCGAAATAGGAATGCGTGATGCGTTTAGCTTCGACTCTTTGCCCTGACGGGCAGCCAGTAAAATTGATTACTCTCGAACACGAATGCGGAACCCGTCTCTCGTTGATGGATTGGGGGGGGACTTGGTTGTCTTGTCTGGTGCCCACGGCGGACGGTATGCGCCGCGAAGTATTGCTGGGCTGTGAGCAACTTGAAGATTACTTCAGTCAGACTGCGTATCTGGGCGCAACGATTGGCCGCTACGCCAATCGAATTGGTCATTCCCGCTTCAGCCGGGCGGGTAGGACGTATGTCTTGCAAGCCAATCAGGGGCCACATCAATTGCATGGCGGGCCGGATAGCTTTGATCGGCGGCGCTGGCAGATTATTGAACTGGGAAACGCGCATGTTTGCTTGGGATTGGAATCGCCCGATGGCGATCAGGGCTTCCCTGGGAATTTAAGCGCCCAGGTATGCTATCGCCTGCAGCCCGATTGCTGCATCAGCATGGAATACCAAGCGACAGTGGATGCGCCGTGTCCGGTCAATCTGACCAATCATGCCTATTTCAACTTGGATGGTGTCGCGACCGATATACGGCAGCATGCGTTGCAGATTCGTGCGGCGCAGTATGTGCCGGTGGGGCCGGGATTGATTCCGACCGGGGAATTGTTGCCGGTTCAGGGGACCAGCTTTGATTTTTCCCACAGCAAAAGCATTGCTCGGGATTTTCTGGCGGATGCTCAGCAACAATTGTCCGGCGGCTACGATCATGCCTGGCTACTGGATGCCGATTGCCGGGCAATGGCCGACCCTGCGGCCTCACTGGTTGCCGGTGACCGGCGTCTGGCGATGGACCTCTACACCACTATGCCGGGCTTGCAGTTTTATAGCGGCAATTTTCTTGCCGGTACACCGGCACGGGATGGTGGCTGTTATGCAATCCATCAGGGCGTGGCGCTGGAAACCCAGTTCCTGCCTGATAGCCCCAATCACCCGGAGTGGCCGCAGCCTAGCTGTTGGCTCATGCCTGGTGAAACTTATCAATACACCACTTCGTTGCATTTTCATTCCGATTGACTGAGTTCTATGGTGGCCTGCTGCTAAACTGTCCCCTGCCAAATACTGCTTCAAGCGCAATCATCGTTGCTTGAGGCCGGCTTCAGATCAGGAGATTGCCATGCCGACCCTTGCCGAAATATATCGTTATCCCATCAAATCGACCCGGGGCGAGTTGCTGTCAGCCAGTGCAATTGATTCGCAGGGATTGCCATTTGATCGGGCCTGGATGGTCGCCGATGAAACTGGACGCATGCTGACCGGGCGGACTGAACCGAGCCTTGTGCAGATATCGGCTCGGACGCATATCGACACACTGACATTGACGGCGCCAAGCTGCGAAGACTGCGTAATTCCGCTTTCCTTTTTTAATCAGCCGGCGGCTGCGTCGGTCTGGAAGGATGAGTTTCCTGCTTTTGCCGGTGCGAATGTTGCCGATGCATGGCTATCGACCTTTTTGGGCAAGCCCGTGCGGCTGCTGTATGTCGGTGAGTCATCGGCCCGTCGGGTCCGGCGGCGCCCGGATGTCACCTTGTCTTTTGCTGATGCCTATCCACTCCTCTTGATCGGGCAGGGATCTCTGGACGAACTGAATCGACGCATCGGACGCACGCTCTCGATGCGCCGCTTCCGCCCCAATCTGGTGGTATCGGGCGCGGAACCTTTTGCCGAGGATCACTGGAAAAAAATCCGCATCGGCAATGTGATCTTCAGTATTGAAAAACCGTGCGAGCGCTGTGTGTTTACCACGGTCGATCCGGAAAACGGCGAAAAATCCAGCGACCAGGAACCGTTGCGCACACTGGCTACTTTTCGCCGGACACCGGAGGGCGTGTTGTTCGGTCAGAATGCCGTCGCAGAACATGCGGGTGAAATTGCTTTTGGCATGGATATCGAGATTCTGGAAATGGTTTGAACTTTTTGGACATGCAGAGTCACAGTCGAAGGGCAGGTCAAGTCATGCTGCCTTTCCCTGTGTATTGAACCGGTGGGTTAGACCGTGACTGGCTAACCCATTTACATTTGTGTGGTAAAGGGTGGAAACATGAAATTGTCGACGCGTTTGCTTGCCCTGCTGTTTTCCTTGCTGATGGCCAGTACCCTGGCTGCGCCGGCTAAAGTCACTGAAGTGGAAGGCGTGAGCGAATATCATCTCGCGAATGGTTTAAAGGTGTTGCTGGCACCGGACCCTTCCAAGCCAACGATTACTGTCAATCTCACCTATCTGGTCGGTTCGCGTTATGAAAATTATGGCGAAACCGGCATGGCGCATCTGCTGGAACATTTGATGTTCAAAGGCACGCCAAACCATCCAAATATTCCGCAGGAACTGTCGAGCCGGGGCATGCGCCCTAATGGCGCAACTTCGTATGATCGTACCCAGTACTTTGAAACCTTTTCGGCCAATCAGGAATATCTCGACTGGGCGCTAGGCATGGAAGCCGACCGCATGGTCAATTCGTTTATTGCGGAAAAAGACCTGCATTCAGAAATGACGGTGGTACGCAACGAGATGGAGCGCGGCGAAAATAGTCCAAGCAATGTGCTGCGCGAGCAGATGCTGGCTTCTGCTTACCAATGGCATAGCTATGGCCGCAGTGTGATCGGTGCGCGATCCGATGTGGAGAATGTGCGCATCAGCAATTTACAGGCTTTTTATCACCTGTATTACCAGCCCGATAATGCAGTGTTGACAGTGGCGGGTAAATTCGATCTTTCGACTGCGCTGGCGCTGGTCGAGCAAAAGTTCGGTGCAATTCCCAAACCGACGCGCGTGCTGCCGCCGTTCTATACGGTCGAGCCGCCACAGGAGGGCGAGCGCGACGTGCAGTTGGAACGCATCGGCGAAAACCGCCTGCTGGATGTGATTTACCACGTGCCGTCGGGGGCGCACCCGGATGCTGTTGCGCTTGATCTGTTCATGCAAATCATGGCCGATACCCCGTCCGGGCGTTTGCATAAAGCCTTGGTTGAAAGTGGCAAAGCGACCGGCATCCATGCCTGGGGGGCGGATCTGGTTGATCCGGGTTATGTGTTTTATGGGGTACAGATGCGCAAAGAGGATTCTCCCGAGGCGGTGAGGCACATCCTGTTTGAAACGCTCGAAGGCATTGACCAAAAGCCGGTGACGGATGAAGAAGTGGAAACCGCGCGTCGCGCCATGTTGGCCAGCTATGAAAACACGCTGAACGATTCCGGCCGGCTGGCCATGTCGCTGTCCACGGCCATTGGCCTAGGGGATTGGCGCTTGTTCTTCTGGCAGCGCGATCAGTTGGCCAAACTGAACGCGGCAGAAGTCAACCGCGTGGCGAAGCTTTACTACCGACCCGCCAATCGTACGGTGGGCGAATTTGTGCCGGTGGATATGCCCGTAGGTGTGGCAATACCCAGTACGCCGGCGCTGAGCAAGTTGCTGGATGGGTATACAGGCAAGATTGGGGTGGCGGCAGGAGAGTCCTTTGATCCTTCGCCGGCCAATATTGAGGCGCGGACGCAAAAATTGACGCTGAATAATGGGTTGAAAATTGCGCTGCTCCCCAAAAAAACGCGTGGGCAGACGGTGCATGCAACGCTCCTCATGAATTTCGGTGATGCCGCAAGTTTGCGCGGACAGTCCGATGCTGCGCTATTCACCAGCGCGATGTTGATGCGGGGCACAAAAAACCACAGCTGTGAATCCCTATCGCAGGAACTTGATCGTTTGCGTAGCCAGATCAGTGTGGGTGGCAGCGGGCAAACCGTTACGGTGAGCGTGCAGACGGTGCGTGAAAATTTGCCCGCTACGCTGCGCTTGGTTCGGGAGATATTGCGCGAACCTGTTTTTGATCCGAATGAATTTGCCCAGCTCATCAAACAGGCGCGTGCCGGTATCGAGGCCGCTCAAGTTGAACCCGAAAGTATTTCTGATCAGGCCTTGGCACGCCATTTCAATGATTGGCCGAAAGAGGATATTCGCTATACCCAGACTTTTGACGAGCAGTTGCAGTCCTTGGGTCGGCTGAAGCTGGGTGATCTGCAACGTTTCCACGCTCGATTCTATGGTACCGATCATGCCCAATTTGCCGCTGTCGGTGATTTCGATGCGGCTACATTGCCGGCATTGATACAGGAACTGTTCGGCGATTGGAATTCTACGGTTGCCTATAAACCTTTGCGGTACCCGTACAAACCTGTTGAGCCCATCATCCAAACTCTGGATACACCAGACAAGCAAAATGCGGTATTCCGTGCTGCATTGCGGATCCCCGTGGGCAGCAACGATCCGGATTATCCGGCCTTGCTGGTGGCGAGCCACATTCTTGGCGGTGGTTTTATCAGTTCCCGCCTGGCAACCCGGTTGCGGCAACAAGAGGGGATTTCCTACAGTGTTTATGCCGGGTTTTCCGCCAGTCGGGATGAACAGATTGGCAATTTTTCCGCCTATGCTATTTATGCGCCGCAGTTCCGGCAGAAAGTAGAGCGTGCGTTCTCGGAGGAGTTTGTCCGCGCTGAGCGCGATGGGTTTACGCAGGACGAAGTTAAAAACGCACAAAACGCTATTTTGCAGGCCGAAGAAATGAACCGTGCTCAAGATGGCAATCTTGCCTGGATGATGGCGGCTAATTTGTATTACGGGCAAAGTTTCCGTCGGGTCGCGCTGGAAGAGGAGCAGATTCGCAAGCTGAACCCGGCTGTAGTTCAGGCTGCATTGAAAAAATATGTCGATCCGGCGGCATTTTCGCGGTTTTTTGCCGGGGATTTTGTGAATGATCCTAAGTGGTAATTGTTGTCTATTGTTTGTATTTTATCAATATGATCAGAGGTAAGCCAACGGCTCTGCCGCAATTCTGTTAACTAAAGTCCTTGCCTTGCAAATATTTCGGAGAAATGCTTAATTTATTATTACCCAATTTAGGTTGGCGGGATTGGTTACTAATGCGGGGATATTGAGGGAGTTGGTATTAAATCGCGATAAATTCAATCAACCCGCATAAATATTTGCAAAAATGCTTAGATTTATGCGGGTTGATCTAAAAGATATCTTCAAGTGTGAATTGGTTAAATCAGATTAGAAGTCGGTGCGCAGACCCACTGAGGCAACTGTTGCTTTGCCACCCGCTGAAACAGGTGCTATACCCGTTGCGGTTCCCCAAGTTCCAAAACCTTGGTTCGTGTAAGTACCCGCGTTATTTTGGTTATTGATATAGGTTAGGCTGAACCGAAGTTGAGACTGCTTGCTCAGTGCGTAGGTCATACTCCCATTGTAGGTGGTATAACCCGTACTGGACACTGTAACATTATCCCCTTTCACGTTATCCACTTTTCCGGCTGCCAGTTGATAAGCCATCTTGGCAAGTGTGTAGGTGGCTGCCAAACCGTAACCATCTTGGTGAGCATCACCAAATGCGCCAGTGGTCGTTGTCGTATTCACGCGCTGCCAGCCCGTAGCAATAGCTAGGCCATTAATCGGTTTGATCTGACCGGCTATGAGGTAGGTGCTGAAACTGTCGCCGCTAACTGGGGTGAAGGATGCAGTGCTGGTAACGGAAGTATTGATGCTTGGTTGATTAGTATCTTTGCTTCGTTTGTAGGCAGCGCCAATGTCGAATAAGGCGCTATTGTAGAATGCTGAGGCTGCGTAACTATAAGCATTGGCCGTGGATGACTTACGACCAAAGTCATAATTGGCCTTGAACGAAAATCCACCAAAAGATGGCGATGCATACATTACAATGTTGGTTGGGCTTGAGTTCCCACGACGAATGCTTGAGTCAAGTCCACCTGCTGCATCCACGGTATCGCCAGCAGCAGATGCAAAATCCCCTAGAGCATTATCTATAGTGTCACCGTACGCAGTACCGAATCGTACCGTGCCGAAATTGCCTTCCAATCCTACAAAGGTGTCACGGCCACTCCATCCTTGCTGGTCTATACTCGTGGTGCCGTTGGGGTTGGCCGAGCCCGCGCGAACGCGTTCTTCGGATTGCCAGAGCAGGGTGAGACCAGAATCGAGTTTGTCTGTACCCTTAAAACCAATACGAGAATCTCCATCAGCAAGCCGAAAGCGGCTGACGCTCTGTCCTACGGAGTCATCGTTTCTGGAGATTTCCAAGCCGGTGCGCAGGGATCCATAGACGGTAACTTCAGCCATGACAGCGGGTGCGACAAATGCAGATGCGATAGCCAAAATAAGGATTTTTTTCATGGGAATGACTCCTTTATTGTTTAGAAATGTACTTCTACTACCCCGATGTGGCGAATGCCAAGTGCACAAATTATTTTCGGCTGCAAATATTTACTGACGATTTAGGGCTGCCTCCTCTGCTTCATTGAATCGTATTGAGTATTTCTGTCCTAGACTTATTAAAAGTGATTTGCATAGAATTATTTATTCAACTCTGTGGTCCACTCAGACGGTATTGGCATCGCAATTCGGTAGTGAATAATCGCATGGCTACGAACATCAGTGCATGACCCAATCTTCTATCTGAGCTTTAATCAATTCTAATAAAAAAATACTCTACAGACATAGAGAAGGCGGCTAAAAAACATGGACGACTAAGCTATGTTGGGAGAAAAGAAGATAAATATCATTGAAGATGAATAAAAGTAGATTACTTTGGTGATTTTAGATGTGAGGCTATTTGTAAGTAATGGATGTAACCTAAATTCCTTTATTTTTTGTTATTTAAATAAAAACATAATTGTTAATGTTGGGATTGCTAACGGGATGGTGAAAAACCAATGTTCATCTTCGGTTTTTCATCCCTGAATTTTCAAAAACTATCTTTTGCCTCAAATTTGCACGATTTATTGTCAATTCAGGCCGTTTTCTTCCCAGTTTGAAAAATTGAATTGGCCTGTCCGTATTATCTCAGCACTTCAGTACTGGCTGGGCTTGGGGTGGAAGGTTTTTCACTGCCCTGTTAAGTCGAGTTATGCAACAACGCCACCCCGAGAGAAGATCGACGAAGTGGGTAATCTACTGATACGCATTGAAAGATAAATTGACTTTGACGCGCTCCCAAGCTTTAGGTTGTACTTGCACTACTTTTTCTGCAGCCTCGGTTTATTCTCGCAATGCTAAAATCCTGTTTTGCCTGAGAGTGCCCATTATGTGGAAACCCAATACCACGGTCGCCGCGCTGATCGAGCGCGACGGAAAATTCCTGCTGGTTGAAGAGCGTATCAATGGCGAGTTGATGCTCAACCAGCCTGCCGGCCATGTTGATCAGGGCGAGAGCATCGTGCATGCCTGCGTGCGCGAGGGCCTGGAAGAAACTGGCTACCACATCCGGCCAACGGCGCTGGTTGGTGTGTATCAATGGACACCGCCCGAGCGGGCACATATGACCTACCTGCGCTTCTCTTTCGCCGCCGAGGTGATCGGAGAAGAGGCCGGCTATCAGCTGGATGAAGGTATCGAACGCCCGGTGTGGATGACCTATGAAGAGATCGTGGCTCGGCGCAATCAGCATCGCAGTCCGCTGATCGTGGCCTGTATCGACGATTATCTGGCCGGCAGGCGTTTCCCGCTGGATGTACTTCGGGATTTTGATCGTGCGTGAAAAAATTGTAGTGGGGCTTTCTGGTGGCGTGGATTCGTCGGTCACTGCATACCTGTTGAAAGAGCAGGGCTACGACGTGGTTGGCGTCTTCATGCAGAACTGGGAAGACGACAATACCGACGAATACTGCTCGATCAAAGAAGACAGCATGGATGCCATTGCCGTGGCCGATCTGCTGGGCATCGACATTGAACTGGTCAATTTCGCAGCGGAATACAAGGATCGCGTATTCAGTTATTTCCTGGCCGAATATTCAGCCGGACGCACGCCGAATCCGGACATCCTGTGCAATAGCGAAATCAAGTTCAAATGCTTCCTTGATTACGCCATCAAACTCGGTGGCGTGAAAATGGCTACCGGCCACTACGCTGATAATCGTCTGCGCGCCGATGGCCGGACTGAATTGCTGCGTGGGCATGACCAGAACAAGGACCAGAGCTACTTTCTCTATCGTCTGTCCCAGGAGCAGGTTTCGCATGCGGTCTTCCCGCTTGGGCAGATAGACAAGCCTGAAGTGCGCCGCATTGCGGAAAAAATTGGTCTGCCCAATGCCAAGAAAAAAGACAGCACCGGCATCTGCTTTATTGGCGAGCGCCCTTTCCGCGAATTTCTGAACCGGTACCTGCCCAAGGTGCCGGGACCAATGGTCACCCCGGAAGGCAAGGTCATGGGCGAGCACATGGGCCTGATGTATTACACCCATGGCCAGCGCCAGGGGTTGGGCATCGGCGGTGCTGGAGAAGCCTGGTTCGTGGCAGGCAAGGATATGGGAAAGAACGAGTTGATCGTGGTCCAAGGACATGATCATCCCTTGCTGCTCAAGCCGAATCTGATGGCGCAGGATTTGAGCTGGGTACTGGGCGAAGCGCCTAAGGCGGGGCGCTACACTGCCAAGACGCGTTACCGCCAGCAAGATGCGGCCTGTGAATTGGTCTATCTGGATGAAGGTCGCTGCGAACTGAAATTCGACGAACCTCAATGGTCGGTCACCCCGGGGCAGTCGATGGTGTTGTATGAAGGCGAAGTATGTCTGGGTGGCGGAATTATTATTTAAATAGAGATACGACCGGGGCTGCTGGCCGGGAAAGTGTTTTCGCTACATTTCCGTCGGGCGGATTTTTTTACAAAAAGTGGTTGACGGAAAATGGGGCGTTCACCCATAATACGCACCTCTTCGGGGGTATAGCTCAGCTGGGAGAGCGCTTGCATGGCATGCAAGAGGTCAGCGGTTCGATCCCGCTTACCTCCACCAAAGAAATAAAAACATGACCGCAGCTATGCGGTCATGTTTTTAAAAAAGGCCAAGTCTCCATCGTCTAGAGGCCTAGGACACTGCCCTTTCACGGCGGCGACCGGGGTTCGAATCCCCGTGGAGACGCCAGTTTATTCCCGGCGTTAAGATAGTAGGTTAGTTGGAATGTCGCAGCTGCGGCATCCAACTCTACT
>JARLJJ010000044.1 GCA_031291275.1 Formivibrio sp. | reverse complement strand
CGTAGGAATTGCGCGTGGTCGCGGTGCGCACGGTGACGGTAAAGGCGCTCATTTGAGCAACCAGGACGGATGCGACGGCGGTACATCGTCGCCGTGGCGGGGCAGGTTGACATCCAGTTGGCGCGTCTTGATGTAGTCGCGTCCGCGCAAGCCGGCGAACTTGTCGCGGGCGGATGCCCTGACGCGAACGACCGGCGCGGCTTCTCTGCCGCCCTTGGATGCGAGGAAATTGAATTTAGGCGGCATGGGCAACCTCCTGCGTGGCGGGTGTGCATACGTCTGCACTCTTGACAGGAACTTCCTCAATCGTCAGGGCAAGCGTCAGTCTGCCCATCTTGAGATGAACGCTGACGTAGTAGTTCCCCCTGCGAGAAACTTCCTTGAAACCCATTTCGACTAGTGCGTCGTACAGCTTTTGGTCATAGCCGGTGAGGCTTCCGCGAGTGATTCGCAGCGCGTCGTGGGGATAGTCGGAAATGGACCAACCGAGTGCAACCTCAAGGCCGCGTTCGGCCAATGCGATTGCGATTGGTTCAAACAGGCGTAGCTTGGGTTCCTGTTTTTTGATCTCTGCCAGGCGTTGCTTGTGGCGGGTAAGTTCGTGGGCCAGCAACCGTTGCTGGAAGGTTTGCGGCTTTTCGGATGTTAAGGTTTGCATCGTTTGACCTGTCAATGTGGTTTCGACAGGTCAGATAATACGCGAATGGATAGGTATGTCAATACGCGAATGGATAGATTGTGTCGCGTCGTATCGACGCTACAGACAGTTAAAAGGGGAAATTGACGCGGTTACTGACGCATCGTGCGGCAAGAAAGCGGCACAAGGTTTTACTTGGAAGGTGTTGCGGACGCTGCGTCAATGTTTGCCAGCGCTGCCGTGACGGCGGGTATTGCGGCTTCGTTGATGGAGCCGATAATAGATCCTTCATCCAGATTGTCGCCAAAACTCTCGAATGTAACGCTGCCCCAAGACTTGGCCCAAAGTACGTCGATTTTCTGGAAAGTGGCTCCCATTCTATTTTGAACCGCAGTACGTTTTACATGAGTAGGCTTGCCATATCGAACGACCAGCATTTGGTAAAGATCGTCTTGTACCGTAACGCCTTTTGTGACGGCCATTGCGCTAATTATTTTTCCATTCTTCGTGGTGACAAGGGATGCTTCTTTCGCCCACTTAGGGAAATCAGGTCTGTAGCTAATCGACGCGGTGTCACCCTGCGCCATAAAAGAGCAATTTTTGTTTGTTGCCTCGGGTGCGTTACATTCAGGGTAGAAAGCCAGGTCACGGCCAAGGACAACATTTGCAACGATGGGCAATTCGCCATCTTTTAACACTATTGGTTTCGATGTTGGCGCAACTTGGCCAGAATGGGCAAGGAGCGGCGCACAAAGTAGCATTGCCACGCAAGCAATTGTCTTCATTTTCATGGGTTTTCACTCGATTAAGTTTCGCTGTCGTCGTCGCCTTCGACGCCGATCCGAATGCTTATTGTGCCGCGTTCGTATCGGGATAGCAATTCTGCAATCAATTCTCCGTCTGGAAAGTCGCTCAGGGGGCGTTTGAAGCTATCGGCAAGGCGTACAACCATCTCGCTATTGAGCGAGCGCGCATTTTTTTCGGACGCCAGTTCAAGCCGCGCCTTTAAGTCTTCAGGGATGCGTAGCCCGAATGGATGTTGTCGGCTTATGTCTTTAATCATAGCGACAAAGTGTAGCTATGCCCGAACGCCGCCGATAGTAACAGCGTGTAACTATTACAGTTTGGAAAGTTTTATACTATTGGTCAATTTGATTCGACTTTCCAGTAAACGAACGCCCCGATGCAAGCCATTCATTCACGTTCAATTGGAGCGTTTTACACCGCGCAGATACCGCATTTGTTCCCCGTTGAGTGTCGGGGATGGGCGCAAAGGCATGCGCCTTTCATGGGGTTGGCAGGACTATGCAGAACAAGCAAGAAGCAGAATTGATTGACCTTT
>JARLJJ010000331.1 GCA_031291275.1 Formivibrio sp. | reverse complement strand
ACCCTGAATTTGACTCAGTCCGCACGGTTCAATGGGCATGATCCGTATGCTTACCTGAAGGACGTGTTGACGCGTCTGCCGACGCAGCGGATGAGTGAAATTATCGAACTGCTGCCGCATAGTTGAACACCCATTTAGCCGCGCAAGGTTTGTTGGGAGTACACTTACGTCACTCGCGCCCTGCCATTATCTTTTGTATCGGAATGACGCCCGCTTGATCAAAGCCATTCAAGAAGCCTTCGGCCTCAGCTAAATCATTTTTTCCGCACGGTATCAGCAGCCATGATAGCGTGCGGAAATTCTGGTATTTACCCATTAAAATGGCTCTGTAACGCAGATTTCTGGACCTAAGGTGTGTCGGCCGGGCGGTTACGGTGAGCCACAGTCAGTCGCGGCTAAGCCCCTTCTTTGCCAAGATCAACTCGAGCGTTTCTGTCTCAGCCCGGTAGGCCCCCAGGCCTCAGACGCCATCAGAAATACCCCGCGGCACCGTTATTTGATACTCAGCATCAAGCATCCCACCCGGAATCAGTTGGCGCTTACCTTTCCCAAGATCGATATCGCTCATGTCACGCTTGATGGCACGGTACCAACTGGCATCAACACTCTTGCCCATCCACAGAAAAGTGCGCTTGGCCTTGACCGATGTACAGGCCTTCAGCAACGACATCAGCGGCTTGGGACGCAGCGAAGGCATGCCCTCCATCACCTCATAAAAGTGCCGCCAGTCCGCCTCGGTTGCCAGGTTGTTTGCCCACTCCAGCAATGCCCGCTCCGGGGTCGAGGCAATCAGCCAGGCCAAATCCGTATCACGACCGATCGCTTCGAACCCGCTGCCTTCCAGTAGTGCTGCCAAGTCGCGGTTGTTGCGCTGGTGAAGGGCTTCGGGTGGTGGCATGGCCGGGTGGCCGGTGAACAGCTTGTTAGCTGGAAGCAGCCTCCATTGGACACTTGCCATTTGTGTCATCCACTTGGGTATTTTCTGAGGGCCAGTGACCCAGACCTCGGTGCTCGCCTTATCACTGGAGAAGTGCGCCAGGTTTCTGATT
>JARLJJ010000330.1 GCA_031291275.1 Formivibrio sp. | reverse complement strand
GCGCCATTCAACTCTGACCTTGTGGCCCAGGGGAAGGATGTCGTCATATTACGGACATTCTCGAAGATCTATGGCATGGCCGGACTGCGCGCCGGTGCGGCGTTTGCACGTCCCGAGTTGATGAACAAGCTCAGCGGCTGGGGCGCCACCATGATGCCCATCACGGGAATGGCTGCGGCTACGGCCAGCCTGAAGGCGAAAGACCTGGTTCCGACGCGGCGCAGGATCATTGGCCAGGTTCGCGAAGACACTTTCAACTTTCTTGAAAAGAACAACTACAAGTACGTTCCTTCGGTATCCAACTGCTTCATGGTCGATACCGGAAGGCCAGGCATGGACGTTGTTATGGCCATGCGCAAGGACAATGTGTTTATAGGGCGCGTGTGGCCGGCATGGCCCAATCATGTCCGCGTGACTGTGGGAACTGCTGAGGAAATGGATAAATTCCAAGTCGCGTTCAGGAAGGTGATGTCCGCTTAGCTGCGAGCAAACCGCGACGGACCGCTTCAAGCAGCCCGTTTTCTTTAGGGAGCCTCTGCATAAGTTCGGTATCGTTGCACTGATTGGCTGAGGAGCCTCTTCACAGGTTGTCGAAGTGTAGCGGCGTAACGAGGGGATCTTGATTGGCGAGTTAAATCTGGTTGTTATTGCTGCGAGCGTCAGTATTGGCCGCGTAGCCGGCTGTCTCCGGGAATTGGTTTCGGCTCACGGAGAAGCTACGCCCCCAGCGGAACCAGCCGATTGCGGCGCAGGCGGAGATTGATCAGGGCCAAATTTATCTCTTGTATCGCTATCTCCTGCCTGATTCCACTTGAGCCAATCAGTGAAACGATACCGAACATGTGCGAAGGCTCCTTAAGTAATGAAAAGCCTATTTGGCAGAATCGAGATCGGCCGCAACGAGAAATGGGGCGATTGAGGGGAAGTGTCATTCAGCGAACCTGCTTGCGGTCCCGGGTCTGCAAGAGCAAGCCAAATAGGTTCATGCTTTTACCGAATGCTGTTGAGTGGGTGAGTTGCTTTTCATTCCGCGGCATTTTTTGCGGAGGTGCTATCATTTTTCCTGTAATCTACGGACGGCAAAGGCGGTTTAGAAGTTCGATTCCCACGGGCCGCCCCAAGATGTATTCACGGCAACAAGTTAATTTCCTGATTTTCAAGCCTTCGTGACTGCCGAAATCTTTGAAAATGAGACGATTGCTGACCCTGCCCGGAACCTTCCGGACTGGCTCACTTCTTTTGAGCCACGGCGCGGCCTCTCGAACGGTCACCTGCAGACTCTTGTTGGCAACTATCTGCCCCGCGCTCCCTTTCGGCTCGCCGCTGTTGCCGAGACAGTTGTGGTTGACCCAGCAGATGGTAGCCGTGTGCTTTGCCATTGTCACTGGCAACCCGATCAGCAACGTGCTGCACGACTCACGGTCGTTCTGGTGCATGGTCTCGAGGGCTCGTCCGACTCTCAATACATTCGGGGCATCGCTGCGCGCGCATGGGCTGCCGGCTTCAACGTAATTCGCATGAACATGCGTAATTGTGGCGATACCGACGAGCTTACGCCCACGCTC
>JARLJJ010000329.1 GCA_031291275.1 Formivibrio sp. | reverse complement strand
TGCAATGCCTTGTGACTCGACTTTCTTGAACGACGCGGCGGTAACTGTCTGCGTATAGGTACCCGGAGCCACATTGTTCAGCATAAAATGCCCCGCTGCATCACTATTCACCGATACAGCGATACCGGTCGCTTGATTGGAGGCGATTATCTTCGCACCAACCACACCCGCGCCCGTGGTATCGGTGAGGTTACCGACAAGAACGCCATAAAGCACCTGTGCTCTTAACGCGCTTGTCACGGCCAGCATAAGGGCCAAGACCGCCCAGCAAGTTCGCAGCTTGCGTCGAAACTGCGTCCGGGGCTGTGAGTGCATTCTTCCGATCATTCGAATCATCGTTGATCCTCCTAACAATGTCTTTCTGGACTGCAAAGCCGGGCACTTACCACGAACTGCACAGTTGGCCTCTTTTTGTACCGCTACAGCCGGTCGGACATCTTTTCAACTCCGACAGGAGGCGGATGCATTTCAAGAAAACAAATCGGGCTCTCCACTCATGCGTGCACGTGCCAGGAATTCCGAATGGTTGGAAAAGCCCGTGAAATTCGCCCGCAAATGAACAATTTATGAACCAGTTCACCAGCGGCATAGAGATTTAAACCCCACACTCAAATGCTTGTCAAGCCGAATTTCCAGGTTTTCTCTTCTATATGCAATATTCGTGAGAACTCCATTAGCATGGTTGAGAAAATGAGCGCTTGGTGATCACGATGAACGTTCATATGTATAATCCTCTTAGTTCGCGATCTCATTCCGAAGAAGAGCGGCGCCATGACTGTGACAGTTCGGGAAATTGCCAAAAAGGCTCGAGTCTCACTAGGGACTGTAAGCAATGTGCTTAACCGCCGGCAGACCGTTAAACCTCAGATACAGGCGCGTGTAGAGGCAGCGATCAACGAACTGGGCTATATTCCGGGGCAGAACGCTCACGGCGCTCTACGCAAGACGACACCCACTTTGGTGTTCCTGCTGGGCAATCGCGAGTTGTCAGATCCTTTTCACTCGCGAGTTCTGAAGGGTGTAAGCCGCCAATGTGAGCCTATCGGAGCGCTGGTACTTTTCGCTCAGCTCTTCT
>JARLJJ010000328.1 GCA_031291275.1 Formivibrio sp. | reverse complement strand
ATCGTGGATTGGAGTTCTACGGCGACACCGCTATCCGCGGAGGGGAAATCATGGAGGAAATTGGGGAAAAGTTCGGCTACGGTCGCTTGCTGCTTTTTTTGGAACTACTGGATCTCCTAGCGTCTTCTCATCAATTCCGTCCGCTAACAAGCGTCGATTACGTCCCGAATGTAGACGAGCACGGAACCAACATCGTGCATGTGGTCATGGGATACATACTCTCCAATCTAAGCAACACGCATATGAGTGAAGCTGCCAAGCTTGCCGGGATGTCTTCTTCTACATTTTCACGATTCTTCAAGAAGAACAGTGGTCAAAATTTCATTGATTTTGTCCACAAAGTCAGGATCTCGCAGGCGTGCAACCTTCTCGCAAACTCTTCCGAGTCGATCACAGAAATCTGTTTCGCGTGTGGATACAACAACATCTCCAACTTCAATAGGCATTTCCTGAAGTCTAAGCACGTCATTCCCTCGGTTTATCGTCGCATGTCGCTCGATCGATTCGAAGGCGAAACCGTTCGCTACCTCAAGGGGGGACTTGAACCGCGTGCGGACCGGCCGACACCGAAAGGGCAACGTATATAGACCGCCCCATGGAAGCGCGGGAAGACAATTCCGACTGGCGCCAGCGCCCCATAGCAACAGGATACGACCGGGCGAGAAGAATTGCTCTGCACGCAGAGGGCATCGCTTGGAACCGATCTTTGCTGATTGCGGTGCTTCGATGATTCGGCGGAACGGTTTGGTGGCCTCGTCAAGGATGGAGGCGCAACGCTTTGGGAACTATACCCGGCTTCTCGATTGAGGCAGAATCCCGAGTCATTCAGCGAGGATTGATTGGTACTGAAGAATACGGCTAGGCTTCGAAGATGATACTGACAGCCGGCTGTTAGTGATCCCAGATCCGGGGGCGTGCAGTTATCTCGTGGCGATCCGCCATTGCGTGTGCCCCAGCCACACGGACGCCTACGCTAGGTCCCCGTGTGATTTTCACACTAATCAATTATTTCTGTGAGTATTGCCGCAATTTCCCAAAATCTCTCTTGTCGCGCGGCTGGGTTCCGCCAAAATTGCCGGGCCTCAGCAAAATGACGCTTTGGCAGATTCTTGACGGCTAGCCAGCGGATTTTCGTGCAACTGGCAAATTCTGCTTGACATGTCACGTAATCAGGTTGTCATATATCTTGTGTTGTATGGTAGGACCATACACGTAGGACTTGAGGAGGCTGTATGCCGCGTCATCTAAAGTTGCTGGGAACCGTTATGTGTCTCTTCATGATGGTTGGATTCTGCCAGGCACAAAGCACCAACGCAACGATAACCGGAAGCATCACCGATCAAAGCGGGGGCATCCTGCCCGGGGCTACGGTGGAGATCACCAACGCCGGAACGGGTGTTGTAAACATCGCTAAAACTAATGATGCCGGCATTTACCGCGTTGGCGGTCTGGTGCCAGGAGACTATCGCGCACGCATCGTCAAAGAGGGCTTCAAAGCAGTCGTCAAGGAGGGTATTACTCTCCACGTTCAGGATCAGGTCTCTATAAATTTCATCCTAGAGGTTGGCTCGGTCACCGAAAACGTCACGGTCGAAGCAGGACAACCTCTACTCCAGACTGAATCCACGGATTTGAGCCAGGTGGTCGAAGGCCGCACGGTAGCGGAAACTCCATTAAATGGTCGAAACGTGCTTAATCTGGTGACGCTAGTGCCGGGCGTCGTGGCCCAAGGGGGAACGGCTGGAAATCCCACGAGTAACTCGCCGAACGGATGGGGAAATTATCAGATCGGCGGTGGCATGGCCAATCAAAGCTCAAGTTACTTAGATGGGGCTCCGATCAACGTAAGCTATGTCAACCTTACTGCTCTGATGCCTTCGCAGGATTCGATTCAAGAGTTTCGCGTTGCCACGAACAACGTGAGCCCTCAGTATGGCCGCTTTGCCGGCGGTGTGGTGAACTTCAGCACCAAGTCGGGTACCAATGAATTCCATGGTTCTGCTTTTGAGTACATTCGGAACAATGTTCTGAATGCCAACAACTTCTTCAACAACCGCACGGGACTACCTCGCCCCGAGTTCACGCAGAACCAGTTTGGAACCACTGTTGGGGGGCCCATCAAGAGAGACAAGATATTCGGCTTCTTTAGCTGGGAAGGCTATCAGTT
>JARLJJ010000327.1 GCA_031291275.1 Formivibrio sp. | reverse complement strand
CTGCTTGAATTCCTCTGGATGATGTCGCCGAATCCGCTTGGGTTTCTGAATTTCCATCGATAGTGTCCACCGTGATTTTTAGTGAGCACGATCTTCGCGGTCTATTCCGTCAATTTACAGATGAGTTCGCCGGGTGCTTACGCTTTACATAAGGCCGACTATTCATAATCGGCCAAAGCAGTCAGCCAACCACACTGCAACGGATGACAGCTTTTTGTTGCTTAGAAGCTGCTGACTGGGTTGCGCAACATCACAAAAGAATTATGTGGATTTATTTGTGATGGTATTCTACTTGCTAGGTTTGGACCTTTCAAAAAGGATCAATAAATGGCAAGAAAGAAGCCTGTTGTTCTCGAAACAATCATCTTTGACACCCAAACACTAGCCCTTACGTTTTTCCATAAGATGCTCCAGCGATATGTCCCTGGTGAGCGAGTGTCGCCCGAAGATACCCCTTATCTCGCGGAACTATTCAAGAGGCATCCAAGCTATCCAACAAAAGTTGGCCTTGGCGTCAATTATTTCGAGGTCATGCCAGAGCAATTCAATTCACAATGCTTTTGTGCAGTATTGAAGGACGGAACCAAGGAAGGCTTCTCCTACAAGAAATGCGTGATGCAAAAAGGCGACTAACCTGTTGATTGGATGACCTTGATGGACTTCGAAATTCTTATCAATGACGACTACGCGAACCTAGTTCAGGAAACGGAACTTGCCTCTGTCGATAACAAGACCGTTCTTAGCTTGGCTAACGATTTTGAGGATGAGAAGTGGCGTCTTGAAAAATTCGATAATTTCGTCTGGGACAACATAGCCTTGACCGCACTGTCGGCACAAGAGCGGGAAAAACTGGCAGGCAAGAACGCTTCGACCCTACGGGCGGCGGCAAAGAACTTGCGGCTAACCGACAAGGAGGACGACAAGGGAAAGGGGAGCGAGCTTGCCGAAATTGTGCTCTATGGAATCATGCATCACCACTACAAGGCTTTGCCCGTCGTCCCCAAGATTTTCTACAAGCAAAATGTGCAAGACAACGCCAAAGGGGCTGATAGCGTTCATATCGTCCAAGAAGGCGAGGACGCCTTTTCGCTTTGGTTCGGAGAGGCGAAGTTCTACAACAGCATTGAAAATGCAAGGCTGGCGTCCATCGTTGAGTCTGTCGGGAACTCACTGCTAACCGAGAAGCTGAAAAAGGAAAACAGCATCATCACCAACATGGCAGAGGTAGATCGACTTGTCGAAAACAAGGATCTGGCTGCCAAGATCAAGCTTGCCTTGTCGCCTGATAACTCAATGGACAACATCAAGCCGATCCTTCATATCCCTATCCTGCTATTGCATCAGTGTTCTGTTACGGCTGATTCCAAGGAGATGAATGACGAATATAGGGAGAAGATTCGGCAGCATCACATTGACCGTGCCACTGCCTATTTCAAGAAGCAAATCGAAACGCTTGCGGACAAGGTTACCAAGTATTCGTCCATCAATTTTCACATCATTCTGTTTCCTGTTCCAGACAGGAAAGAACTGATTGATCAGTTCACGAGTGCTGTTGCGTATTACAAGGGGTAACGGGCGATGGATTTCTTCGAGGAGTGTTCCGTCATCAACGACTTGCTTCAAGCCAAGGAAGAAATTGAGGCAAGAAACCGTCTTATTTGTCTGCTCGATATCCTTGGCAGAGAAAATCAAGCCTACAACCCGCTGCTAAACCACCTGATTCGAGAGTCAGGGCTGTATCCCTACCTCGAACCTGAAACATCGAGTTGGCAAGACCGGTTCGTATTCGAGTCTTTCAAGGTGGACATTGGGCAAGATGAGCCTGTCACGCTACACAGCGAACAATCGTTAGTCTTGAAACACCTTCTGGATGGCGACAATCTTGCCGTCAGTGCACCGACAAGCTTTGGCAAAAGCTTGATAATTGACGCCTACATCGCAATCAAGAAACCTAAAAACGTCCTGATTTTGGTTCCCACCATCGCGTTAACCGATGAAACCAGGCGTAGGTTGAGCAAGAAGTTCTCTGCCGAGTACAAGATTGTGACGACATCGGAAGTCGAACTTGGCGAGAAAAACATTCTCATCTTCCCGCAGGAACGGGCAATTCACTACTGCGACAAGCTCGAACAATTGGACTTGCTGGTCGTCGACGAGTTTTACAAAGCGAGCCAAACGTTCGACAAAGAGAGGTCGCCAGCCCTCTTGAAAGCCATGCTCAAGCTGGGAGAGAAGGCTACACAGAAGTATTACTTGGCACCGAACATCGCCGACTTGAACGACAATCCATTTACTAAAGGCATGACCTTCCTGCGTATGGATTTCAATACGGTGTTCCTTGAGAAGCATGAGGAATACAAGGACATCAACAAGGACGTGCAGAAGAAAACGATGCACTCCTGAGGATATTGGGGAAGCACGAAACCAAGTCCCTGATTTACGCGGGTTCCTACCCTGGCGTCGATAGCGTAAGCACATTGCTTATTGACAACACTGACAAAGAGGATGGTCCGCTGCTGTCCGACTTTTCCGCCTGGCTCGCGGCGAACTACCACCCGAACTGGAAACTGACCAATTTGGTGAAGCGTGGGGTCGGCATCCACACCGGTCAGCTTCATCGATCTCTGAGCCAGATCCAGGTTCGCCTCTTCGAAGAGGAGAAGGACGGGCTGCAAACGCTGGTTTCAACCTCATCAATCATTGAGGGGGTGAATACATCGGCGGAGAACGTTATTGTCTGGAGCAACAGGAAGGGGAAACTGAAACTCGACGACTTCACCTATCGCAATATCATTGGACGAGGTGGAAGGATGTTCAGGCACTTCGTCGGCAAGATTTACATCCTTGAAGAGCCTCCCGCTCCTTCCAATACCCAGCTTGAATTAACCTTCCCTGACGAATTGCTTGCTGATGTGGATGATGAGAAATACAAGCAGGAACTCACAAAAAAACAATTGGCAAAGCTATTGCCCTACAAAGAAGAGATGGCGCAGCTAATGGGGAATGAGTCGTTTGAACGTATGCGGAACGAAGGTGCGTTGATTTCAAGTGACACGGAATTGATTGCTTCAATTGCATCTGCGATCAAGAACGATCCCAAATTTGTGAGGGCACTTGTCAATCTCCATACGCCATCAAGCGACTATTGCGTTTGGACGCTCTCTAATAAAGTCCTGAAGCTGGTCCCAGGTGGATGGGATGCCACTTACACGAAATTCGCCGAATTCGTGAGGGCGTTATCGAGCAATTGGAGCCTTTCAATCCCTGAATTGCTGGATCAACTATCTGTGCATGACATTGCGATCGACGAATTCTTCAAAATGGAGCGCAATGCAACGTTCAAATTGACTGCATTGCTGAACGACATCAACGTCATCCAGAAAGAGATGGCGCCCGAGCATAAGGTGGACATCGCCCCCTTCATCGCCAAGCTGTCGAAGGCATTCCTTCCGTCATGCGTTATGGCGCTTGAAGAATATGGATTGCCTCGAATGCTGGCAAAACAAATCCATGCATGCGGCCTTATCAATTTCGAAGATGAAAAACTCGACCTTCATTCTGCAATCAAGTTATTACGCGAGTTGAAACCCGAAATACTTGCGAAAACTGAAGGGCTAGATAGTTTTGATCGCTATGTTCTTGAATATTTTTATGAAGGTATAACAACGCAGTAATCGAATGTGGTGTGTCAAAAATGTTGTATTGAAAACCGCTTACATCCACACATCATCTGCAATTTTGGCTGAGAAGCAATTTGTCCGACTGAATCGCCCCGGCTTAACTAGACACTCTGGAGCCGCTCGAAATACTGCCGTTCACACTCTACCGGTGATAAGCCGTTATTGAAACTGTGCCGGCGCTTGCTTGCTCATGACACCTCCTGAATAACCTCAGTTTGAGGCTCTTGAGGTGTCTAGGAAAGTGGGGGCGATTCAGCTATCTTCCAAGCAGGGAGCCAAGATCATGCACTCGAAATGCAATATTCTGAATCACCAGAATTTGACCGTATATCCTGCATGGGATATCTGTTGTTTGGCTATTTGCGCATTCAGCATTTCTCTTATGGCCGGCTGCGCCAATGCACCATCCGTGCCATGGGAATCGACAAATCAAGCGGATCAACTCCGCCTCGTTAACCGGATCACTTGGGGTGCCAACTCCAGTTCGATGCACCTGATCAACGAGATGGGGGACAGGCGTTACCTCGAGGCACAGCTACATCCTGAACCTGATGCAAAGTTGCCCGGATCGGTGCAGGCCCAAGTGATTGCCATGCAAATCAGCCAGAAAAGCATGGTGCAACTGGTTGAGGAAAGTGAGCAGCAACGTAAAGCAGCCGATTCGAAAACTAATGATGATGAGAAAAAGACTGCACAACAGGCGTATCAGCAACAGCTGAACCAGTTGGCGAGAGAGGCGGCGCAGCGATCGTTACTGAGAGACCTCTACTCGCCATGGCAACTGCAGGAGCAGATGACATGGTTCTGGATGAACCATTTTTCAGTTCACCAATACAAGGGCAATCTGCGTGCGATGTTGGCGGACTACGAGGATCAGATCCGCGCTCATGCCCTTGGCCGCTTTCGTGATCTTCTTGCTGTCACCGTGCATCATCCGGCGATGCTGCGTTATCTCGATAATGAACACAATGCGCAGGGACATCTCAATGAAAACTATGCGCGCGAATTGATGGAGCTGCATACCCTCGGGGTGGGTAGCGGCTATAGCCAGCATGATGTGCAGGAGCTGGCGCGCATCCTGACTGGCTTTGGTGTTAACCAGTCCGACAATAAGCCCCGAGTGAAGCGCGAGTTACAAGACCAGTACCTGCGCGACGGCCTGTTTGAATTCAATCCCAATCGCCATGACTATGGCGACAAGATATTTCTTGGCAAGCCAGTGCATGGTCGCGGCATGGCTGAGGTGGATGAGGTGCTGGATCGATTGGCCCGTCATCCGGCAACGGCGCATTTTTTGAGTCAAAAATTGGCCATGTATTTTGTCGGTGATACGCCGCCCGAAGCGCTGGTTGAGCGCATGGCGCAGACTTATCTGAGAACCGATGGCCAGATAAGCGAAGTGCTGCGCACTCTTTTCTACTCGCCAGAATTCAAAGCATCGCTCGGCGGTAAGTTCAAGGACCCCGTGCATTATGTCGTTTCGTCAGTGCGGCTGGCCTATGACGACAAGACGATCCTCAATGCAGGCCCCATGCTCAACTGGCTCAACCGCATGGGAGAGCCGCTATATGGACATCAGACACCGGAAGGCTATCCACTCAATCAGTCTGCTTGGGCAAGCTCGGGACAGATGGCCACCCGTTTTGAAATTGCCAAGGTCATAGGCAGCAGTCCTGCAGGACTTTTCCGGGGAGATGCGCTGCCCTCCAATGAACGGGCCGCGTTTCCTCAGCTTGCCAATGCCCTCTATTATCAATATTGGCAAGCCTCGTTGGGTCCAACTACACGGGCAGCACTCGATCAGGCCGGATCAGCGCAAGAGTGGAATACCTTCCTGCTGGCTTCGCCCGAATTCATGAATCGCTAAGCGAGGTTTACCATGAACCGTCGTCAAGTATTGCAGGCACTCTCGGCGCTCCCGCTCGCAGCTTATTCCAGCCGTCTGCTGGCTGCGCCACGCGGCACCGGCAAATTTCTGCTGGTTTTTCTGCGCGGCGGCTATGATGCCGCGAATCTGCTGATTCCAACCTCCAGCACCTTTTATTACGAATCCCGGCCGAATATCGCCATTGCGCAACCCGGCGCCGACGCGCATGCCGCCTTGGCCCTCGATAGCGACTGGAGCTTGCATCCAGCCCTTCAAAACAGCGTCTATCCACTTTTCCAGAACCGCCAGGCAGCCTTTATCCCCTTCGCGGGCACCGATGATCTGACACGCAGTCATTTCGAAACGCAGGACAGCATAGAACTCGGCCAGCCCATTAATGCAAACCGCAACTACCAATCGGGCTTTTTGAATCGTCTGGCGGGCCTATTGCACGATGGCAGTGCCATCTCGTTTACCGATCAGCTTCCGCTGGTCTTCCGGGGCAATACACTAATACCCAATATGGCACTCGGACAACTGAACAAATCCGGACTGGATTCACGGCAGACAAAAATCATTGCCGGTATGTATCAGGACAACATGCTGGCGAAGCCGGTCATGGAAGGTTTCGACGTCAGAGATGAAGTCATCCGGGAGGTGACCGCAGGCATGGATGCGGCAAGCAGCATTGGCATCACCGCCAAGGGGTTTGAACTCGAAGCACGCCGTATCGCCACATTGATGAAAGACAAATACAGTCTGGGCTTTGTTGATGTCGGCGGCTGGGATACACATGTTGGAGAGGGGGGCAGTAGCGGTTATCTGGCAAACCGTTTCGATGAGCTCGGGCGGGGGCTGGCTGCCTATGCCACCGAGATGGGTTCGCACTGGAGGAATACGGTTGTCGTCGTTATCAGCGAGTTTGGCCGCACCTTTCGCGAAAATGGCAACAGAGGAACCGATCACGGCCATGGCACAGTTTATTGGGTACTGGGTGGCAATATCCGCGGCGGCCGTATTGCAGGCGACCAGATCAAGGTCAACCGTGCGAATCTTTTCCAGGATCGGGATTTCCCGGTACTCAATGACTACCGGGCCATTCTCGGCGGTCTGTTGGGCCGGCTATACGATTTGTCTCCAGCGCAGATTGATACGGTTTTCCCTGGGGTAAAGGGTATGGATCTAGGCCTGGTGTAATTCCTGCTGTGCGTATTTTTTCATGCGATGACTTGAACAACAGCACACCATTTTTTCCATTTTTCGGGTCGCTCACCCAATATCTAGCTATTTTTCAGCACACTAGATTTCGTGGGAATCATCAGTTTCAATGCGTTGTTTTTCAATCTTAAAAACCTGGTAGCGGTTTTTGCCTGCCTGCTTAGCTTGATACATGGCTTGATCGGCTTGGCGCAGTAGTTGGTCTGCACTCATATCTTCCGCTTGAGGGTAGAAGGTAATCCCGAGACTTGCGGAGACCTGCAGTTTGAGTTCGCCAACGGATACCGGCTGAGCAACGGCGGAGAGTAGCCGGTTAAACATCGGGGACGATGTTGAGTCGTCGGCCAGATCAAGCAGCACCGCGACAAATTCGTCACCGCCAATACGGGCAAGCGTATCGGACTCACGCAAGACCTGTTTCATGCGGGCGGACAGGGCGATCAGCAACTGGTCGCCCGTTTCATGGCCGTAGCTGTCATTTACGGCTTTAAACCCATCCAGATCGAGATAACAGACAGCCAAGCTTTGCCCCCGACGATGGGCTTGGGAAATGGCTTGTTGCAAACGATCAGCAAGTAAAATCCGGTTCGGCAGGGAAGTCAGCACATCATAGTGCGCCATGTGCTCTAACTGGCGCTCGTGTTCCTTGAGCGGCGTAATGTCGGAAAACAGGGCTACGTACTGTTGAGTATTGCCCTGAGAATCACGCACCGCGCTGATGGTCAGCATTTCGGCATAGACCTCGCCGTTCTTGCGTCGGTTCCACACTTCACCGTACCAGTATCCGTCTGAAATCAAATCATGCCAAAGGCTGGTATAGAAGGGTTTGCCATGACGCCCGGAGCTCAGCAACCGTGGATTCTTCCCGATGACTTCGTCGTAGTCATAACCAGTAATGCGGCTAAAAGCATCGTTGACATCAATAATCGTGGCATCAGCAGAAGTGATGACGATGCCTTCCCTGCAATGGGAAAAGACGCTGGCAGCAAGCTGGAGCTTTTCTGTGACTTCCTTGCTTTCGGTGATGTCGCGCGTGACCGCAAGTTGTACTGTTTCACCGTGATCCTGCAGTGGAACCGCATGGGTCTCCAGCCAGCGCCGCCGGCCTTTGAGTCCAACAATTTCAAACTCTTCTCGCATCGATTCGCCAGCAATGACTCTTTGGTGCATCTTGGCAAAAGCATTGCGGTGCTCCGGGGCAATAAGATCCAGGACATCGCATCCAGCAACCTGGTCTAGCGAATCAGCCTCGATCATTGCCAGTCCGGCCGGATTCATCTGAATCAGCCGGCCCTCTGCACTCACAATCTTGATACATTCCGGTTCGTTATCAATGATGGTTCGCAGGCGATTTTCGCTTTCAAGCAGTCTCTCTTCAGCCTGCTTGCGAGCTGTAATATCGCGGTGCAAACAGAGTAAATAACTTTCGCCGGACCACTCCACCCCATTGACGCTGACCTCGACATCATATTGCGTACCATCCTTGCGTTGATGCCGTGTCTCAATCATTCGGTGCTGCGGGCCAACTGTGCATGTAATTTTCTCAAGTTCGTCACGGCTCTTCTGAATATCCCAGTCCCAGACGTAAAGTTGCCCAATGTCGCCCGGGGGATAGCCCAACATTTCAGCGAAAGCAGAATTAAACTCAGCAACGCCGCCATCCGTCCGCAATAAGCAAATACCATCGCGCGACCGCTCAAAAACCAGACGACGCCTGGAGATTTCATCCGCAAGCGCCTGTTGAATACGGAGGCGCTCGGTGACATCTTGAATGACGCCCAGGACAATTCTTTTTTCTTTATCGAAAATGGCGATGGAGTGAATGCCTTTTATTTCACCCGTATCTGCCGTTTTTATCTTGAATTCAACGTCATAAATTGCATCGTTTTCGATTAGATTTTTCAGTGCAGCATCGAGCAATGGGCGATATTCAGGCAGGGTATTTCGCTGCACATCCATTAGGTTATATTGGCCATTATCAGCGCCATATATTTTACGTGCGCCTTGTGATGTGGTGATTGTCTGGGTATCAAGATGGAGTTCCCAGTTGCCCGATTTGGATGCTAGTTCAGCACGGTTCAGTCTGGCTTCGCTTTCGCGGATCGTTTCCTCCGACTGCTTGCGTTGATTGACCAAGGTATTGAAGCTTTGCAGCAGGTCCTTAATTTCAGCATCAATATCCACATCCAGATCCAACATATGCAACTCGCCGTTGTTCGCTGTCATTGCACGAATCGTGGAGGCGGCATCATCCAGGGGTTTGAGTGCGCGCCGGATAAAAAACCAAAGCCCAAGGAGGGTCAATCCGGTCAGCGCAATGGCAATCCCATAGGCGCGAGTCGTCATATTGTGGATCGGGACAAGTGCCTCTTGGGTTGGCAGCACCATTTGCACAAGCCAACCCGCTGACGGAATTTCTTTGGTAGAGACAAGCGCTTCAATACCTAGCGAAGTTGTCGACAGCTTAGAACTATCGGAGACGGCAGCTAAATTATCAGGATTGAAAGTGGTGCGGAATGATTGCGCCGGTTGCAAAATATTGGCTGGATCGCTTGAGGAAACGATCAGCGAGTGACGTGGCGAAGTAACGAGAATCCAGCCGCTTTTGCCGGCAATGCCATGCTCGACCTGTCCGAACAAGCTTTTGTCGGACAAAGTGGCAAAACCCACCAGAACACCGACGATTTCATTGGAAGCATTGCGAATGGGCGCGGCGATAGCCACGCCAGGCTTCTTGGTAAACCGGCCAATCCGGGGCTTTCCAATAACAGTTTTCCCTGTCGAAATCGCCTCTTGGAAATATTCCAGTTCTCTGAACGAAGCGCTCTGGCGTTCAGCAGCAACCGGATAGTCAGCGAACCCTTGACCATTCTTATCGATGACGACCAGACCTGCCTGGAAAAGCCCCTGTAACCCGATACGGCCCTTGAGAAATTCGCGTGTTCGACTGGGTGAATCGAGGTATTCCGCCACCAGCTTGGCATTCTGATTAAGCAGATCAATGCGCTGCACGATCTTGGCTTCAATATCGGATGCGATATACGAAGCAGCTGAAAATTGCTGGGCTTCGAGCAGGGTAAACATATCCTGCTCAAGTCTTTTTCCGATGACAAAAGTAAGCAGCCAAAAGCTGCCAACAAACATGACCAGAACAATTCCGATAATCCGGAACTTGAGACTTGGATTGCGCGACATGATGTTCATAATATGTTCAGCGCAGGGCTGGTGCGGTTAAGGGGAAATATCTGGCACATTCATCGTGGATAAAACAAATGAACTGCCGCAAAAGTTGCCTTAACTGCCTTCCTTACGATTGTCCCTGCTATTGCGTGGGGTAAGCAATCTTTTTTGAGCTACACCGACAGGCGTGTACCAATTTGACTGCTACCATATATTTTCTCAACCATGGCACATACATACCATGTTCCGCATAGGCCTCATTTCCGATACGCACGGTCTGCTTCGGCCCGAAGCGGTGGCATTCCTGCGGGGTAGCGACTACATCATTCATGGGGGCGATATTGGCCACGCGGGCATCTTGCAAGAACTTGCCATGCTGGCACCAGTCACAGTAGTGCGAGGCAACAATGATATCGGCCCATGGGCAACGCAAATAGGCGAAACCGCCTTTCTGAAAGTCGGCGACCTGCTCGTATACGCCCTTCATGACCTTGCTCAGCTCGATATCGATCCCGTAGCGGCAAGCGTTCGCGTTGTGGTATCCGGACACTCACACAAGCCGCTCGTTGCGGAACGAGAAGGCGTTCTCTACGTCAACCCGGGAAGCGCGGGGCCGCGCCGCTTCAAGCTACCGATCGCGGTCGGCGAGCTGATTGTCGCGGGCAGTACGGTCTCTGCCCGCTTTGTTGAGCTTGAGGGCTAACCCTTGATCAGGGTTCGTGGCAAAAACGTCCCGGACTAACTGACAGCTTTCCGCGTTCTTTTGCCCAGCCCTTGAACTTTGTGTCGCCGCAAGGCGCATCGTAGAAAGGAAAACATCATGAACAACAATCCGGTCTGCTGGTTCGAAATTTACGTTCAAGACATGCCGCGCGCCAGGCGCTTTTACGAGGCTGTCTTTCAAACACAACTGACCCAACTGGAAACGCCCGACATGGAAATGTGGGCTTTCCCCATGCTACCGGAGCGCCCCGGCGCGACGGGTTCTTTGGTGAAAATGCCAGGCGTGCCTTCAGGGGCGAATAGCGTGCTGGTTTACTTCAGTTGTGCCGACTGCGCGATTGAAGCCAATCGGGCCACCACCGCTGGCGGGCGGATTTTCAAAGAGAAGTTTTCGATTGGCCAGTATGGATTCATCGCGCTGGTGGTCGATACCGAAGGGAATATGATTGGCCTGCATTCCATGCAATAACCATTTTCGCTTGACTGTCGTTCGCGGGAAAAATCCACAGCCAGTGTCTTGCTGCGATTTTTCCCGACGGCCACCCATCCCATCGGCATAAAGGGATAAGCTGTCTTCGCCCCGCTTCGGCAGTTCTGGAATATTCAACACCATCGGAGTCAACATGCAGATGTCGGACATCCCTTTCGGGACCACGGACTGGTCGAAAATCGAGCGCACCGAGCATCAGGGCGAACGCGGTTTGGCCTATTGGCGCACACAACACTTCGGCCACATCCGCGTTCGCATGGTTGAGTACACGCCGGGTTATCTTGCCGATCACTGGTGCACCAAAGGGCACATCCTGCTGTGTATGGAAGGGGAACTCCACACCGAGCTTGAAGATGGTCGTACCTTCACGCTGACCGCCGGAATGAGCTATCAAGTGGCGGACAACGCGGAAGCGCATCGCTCATTTACTCATACCGGGGCGAAACTTTTCATTGTTGATTAAGTGTTTGTCCGGCACCAGCCGCCGGCAATCAGAGATAAACAGGAACAAGGGTTTCCCGACTCGGCAAGCACCATGGCGTCGTTCAGAATCCGCTGAATGATCTACTGTGAATAACCAGTTCAGTTTGCATCAGCTCCTTGAAGGGAGAGTGCCATGCCCGACATCAATGAATCGAGACACCTGAGTGTCTCCATCGCACGCAGCGCCGGGTCCGTCTACGATTTTCTCTCCGAACCCGCCAACTTCCCGCAATGGGCCTCGGGACTGGGTTCGCTGCATCTCATCGATGGCCAATGGATGGCAGAAACGCCGGATGGCCCGATGCGGATTCGCTTTTCTGCGCGAAACGCCTTTGGCGTTCTTGATCACTGGGTGGCGCCGCAGAACGGTGCGGTCATCTATATTCCGTTTCGCGTTGTCGCCAACGGCGATGGTTGCGAGCTGATCTTCACGCTGTTTCGCCAGCCGGGCATGACTCAGGAAAAGTTCTCTGCCGATGCCGATTGGGTCATGCGTGATCTCAATAATGCCAAACAACTTATGGAAACGACATGATGCAGCATCTGCGCTGGTTTGCCATTTTGTTATGTTTGCCCATGCTATCGGTATTGGCCTGCCCCTCCCCGCCCGTCCCGGAACAAGATTTGAAGGCCAATTCTTTTTATTCCGACCCCAGCGGTTCCATCGTCGACGAGGATAAGCTGGAGAGGTACAAAGCGGACGCGGCCCCGGTAGACAATTTCTTGCGCAAGGTAACGCAGATGGCCAGCGCCTTTCAGAGCGGCGATACCGCGGCAGGGCGCTGTACCATGATCTGGTTAACACACTGGGCCGATGGCGATGCACTGCTCGGTCAGGCGATTGGCGGCAGCCAGGCGGAATTTTTGCGCAAATGGACACTCGCCGGGCTCTCCGTTGCTTATCTGAAAGTACAAACGGTAGCCACGCCAGCCGAACGACGGAAAATTGCCCGCTGGTTCCCGGCCATTGCCGAGTTCGGGCTCGCTGTCTTCCGCGATCCCCGGCACAAGAAAAACAATCACTACTACTGGGTTGGCCTGGCAGTATTGGGCGCAGGCATTGCCGCCAACGATAGCAAGCTCATCGATGCGGCACGGCATATTTACGATAAAGCATTGGATGATATCGAGGACGATGGCACGCTGCCGCTGGAAATGGCGCGCGCCGGTCGCGCGCTGCATTACCACAACTACGCCATGGAACCATTGGTGATGATGGCCGAGGAAGCCAAGCTCCTCGGCGAAAACTGGTACACGCGCAAAAATCGGCGTCTTGATCTGCTGGCCAACCGCATTGTGGCTGGCCTCGCCGATCCACAATGGTTTGCTGCCCGCACCGGTAAAGAACAGGAAGTACCACAAGGCAACCAACTGGGCTGGATGCTGCTCTACCGCAAAGTGGCAACGGACCCTAAAAAATTCGATGCATGGCTACCCACCGGCGAGGTTCAGGATTCTCGCCTTGGCGGCAGCCTGACCCGGCTCGCAGAAAAGGGCTTCCCGCCCCAATCCTGAGGCCCCTATTGATCCGGCAGAATGCAGTTTGAAGTGGCGTCCCGAAAAGTGGACTTCCTTCGGGAATTCTCTGAAGGGAATGCAGCGCCGGCATCCCGTGACTATGCAGACTGGTGCCACTGGTCCCCGGTTTTCACCGGGGCGACGAATTAAAACATAGTTAGGCCACGACCACGTTCGGAATCGATCTTGTCTCCGACAGGGACGGTCACGCATTCAAAGGAATATCCATGGAACCCTACCTGGCCGACACCCAGCGCTATGCCACCATGCCCTACCGTCGCAGTGGTCGCAGCGGGCTGAAGCTCTCTGCCGTATCACTCGGCTTATGGCATAACTTCGGTGGTGTTGACCGATTCGAGACCGGCCGCGAGGTGGTGCTTACCGCGTTTGATCTCGGCATCACACACTTTGATCTGGCCAATAATTACGGCCCGCCGCCGGGTTCAGCAGAGGAGACCTTTGGCAGGCTGTTGCGTAACGATCTCGCCCCTTATCGTGACGAACTGATCATTTCGACCAAGGCGGGCTACACGATGTGGCCCGGCCCCTATGGCGACTGGGGTTCGCGCAAGTACCTGATCTCCAGCCTGGACCAAAGCCTGAAGCGTATGGGACTGGACTATGTCGATATTTTTTACCATCATCGCCCGGATCCCCACACCCCGCTCGAAGAAACCATGGCAGCGCTGGCGCAGTGCGTGGCAAGCGGTAAAGCGTTGTACGTGGGCCTGTCCAATTACCCGGCCGCCCTCTTGCTGCGCGCAGCATCCTTGTTACGCGAGCTGGGTGCTCCCTGTGTGATCCACCAGCCGCGCTACAGCATGCTCGACCGCTGGATTGAACCGGCCCTGTTGCCAGCGCTCGATGAGGAAGGTATCGGCTGCATCGCGTTCTCGCCGCTGGCCCAAGGCATCCTGACCGACCGCTATCTGCAAGGCGATATTCCCGCCGATTCACGTGCGGCAAGACAAGGTTTCCTGAAACCCGCGCAGATCACCTCTGAACGCCTGATCGCAGTGCGCCAACTCAACGATATGGCGCTGGCTCGCGGGCAGACGCTCGCCCAAATGGCCTTGGCCTGGGTGCTGCGCCATGCCGGCATGACTTCGGTCCTGATCGGCGCCAGCCGCCCATCGCAGATACGCGATGCCGTGGTAGCAACGCAAGCTGCGCCCTTTACACCCGAGGAACTGGCAAAGATAGATCTACTCGTCACACCATTACAGCCCTCACCCATTCGATAAATTCATCAGGAGAAATGCCATGTCCAGCAACCCGGTTATCGCCATGCTCGGCCGCAAACTTCGCCTAGCCCTGGTCGGCGGCGGCCCAGGTTCTTTCATTGGTCCCATGCACCAGCTGGCGGCGCTGCTCGACAACCGCTACGAACTGGTCGCCGCCGCACTATCCTCCGATCCCGACAAATGCCGGGTGGGTGGACAGGACTTGGGGCTTGCGCCCGAGCGCAGTTATGCCAGTTGGCAAGCATTGCTGGATGGCGAAAAAGCCCATGCTGCCGGCGCGGATGTGGTGGCAATCATGACGCCGAACGACAGCCACTTTGTCATCGCCAGCGCCGCACTGGCGCGTGGGTTCGACGTGATCTGCGACAAACCGATGACCAATACGCTGAACGAAGCGGAACAGCTGCACGCGGCCGTGGCATCGAGCGGGCTGATCTTTTGCCTGACCCACAACTACACCGGCTATCCGCTGGTGCGTCAGGCACGGGCGATGGTCGAAGCCGGCGAACTGGGCACTATCCGGCTGGTGCAGGTGGAATATGTGCAAGGCGGCAACGCGCGCGAAAACGATCTGCGGCGCGCGCAAAGCTGGCGCCATGATTCGGCCAGAGGCGGCCCATCGCTGGTCATGGGCGATATCGGCACCCATGCCCATAACCTGCTGCGCTTCATCACCGGACTGGAAGTGGCCGAAGTGGCCGCAGAAGTGGGCAGTATTGTTCCGGGGCATCTCGTGCATGATTTTGCCGGCGCGATGCTGCGACTGAGCAATGGCGCACGCGGCAGTTTCTGGGTCACCCAGGCGGCAGCCGGGGTGGAAAACGGTTTGCGCATCCGCGTCAGCGGCTCGCTGGGCAGTTTGGAATGGGAACAGGAAATACCGCAGATACTGCGTTTCAAACCGATGGATGATCCGGCGCAAACGCGCACGCCCAACGGACCCGGTACGCTGCCGCTGGCCGCCCGGTCATCACGCATTAAGAAAGGTCACCCGGAAGGCTTCCCGGAAGCGTTTGCCAACCTGTATTCCGATGCTGCCGAAGCCATCGCAGCCCGCCGCAGCGGCAACACACCCGATCCGCTGGCACTGCATTTCCCCAATGCCCGCGACGGTTTGCTGGGCGTGCGATTTGTGACCGCAGTAGTGCAATCCAGCCAAGCCAACGGAAGTTGGGTTCGCCTGGAAAACTAGAAAAGACGAACAGCATGCATCCATTCGGGGCGATGGCGGGTCCCTCGCTCCGAATACTATCGAAAGCTGTTTACGGCCACACGCCCATTTCCTGCCATTTCTTGATTCGGACCAGGAAGCCTCCATGCGTATTTTTCACGCTTGATTCGGGTCAAAATCCGTTCCAAAAACCTAGTAATACAAATAGGTAGCAGGTAGAGTCGCGCCCGACTTGATCGCGCCATTTTTTCGCGCCGCGTCACCCCTATTTAACGAACAATCCATATTTCTGGGAGTTTTCATGTCTCACCCGACTGGCGCCCTCGCCAACCCTGCTCCGCTTGGCCTGCTTGGCTTTGGCATGACCACTGTTTTCCTGAACCTGCATAACGCTGGTTTTATCCCTTTGACCAGCATGATTCTGGCCATGGGCATTTTCTATGGCGGTATTGCACAAGTCATTGCCGGCATACAGGAATGGAAAATGGGTAATACCTTCGGCGCGACCGCCTTTACCTCGTACGGTTTCTTCTGGCTGTCCCTGGTTGGCCTGATTGCACTGCCCAAAATGGGTTTTACACCAGATACCGGCGCCTCGATGGCCGCCTATCTGGGCATGTGGGGCATCTTCACCCTGTTCATGTTCATCGGCACACTCAAGCTGAACCGGACCCTGCAAGTCGTCTTTGGCTCGTTGGTGGTGTTGTTCTTCCTGCTGGCCGCTGAAAAGGCGACCGGCAGTGAAGAACTGGGCCGCATCGCTGGCTTTGAAGGCCTCTTCTGTGGCGCTTCCGCCATTTACGGCGCCGTTGCCCAGATTTTGAACGAAGTCTACGGCCGCACCGTACTGCCACTGGGTACGTTGACTGCCAAGTAATTCGCTTCAAGCACCCATGAGAAAAGGCAGATGATTTCATCTGCCTTTTCTTTTTTCGCTCCCCCTGCTTCACTATCCCAGCGCCATCGGATCACCGCATTCGGCATTATCAACACCGGCAATGTTCATGACGCCCGGAAGTATCTTTCAAGGCATATCCACCTTGCGCGCAGGAAGCAGGCAAAACAATGCTTGCTTTGAGAATGTGGAGCGATTCTCTTTGCTGCAAGATGCACCCGTGATCACGCCCATGTCTTGCCAATCGAATTAATCCCGGATTTCTGCAAATCCTCCGGGCTCATCACGATGCGGAATTTGCAATTGGCCTGGAAGACAAGAAAGAACGGTTCGGCAAAAACGGGCACATCCGAAGGGGATTGCACATTGACCAGGAAAATTCCGCCGCGTTTCCCATCCTGTTCGGTGAAATAGGCTGCCTCCGGCTTGATCGTTTCGAGGATGTGCCCAATGGTTTCGCCGATTTTCCCGCTTCTGACCAGGGCATTGAAAGGCTCATGCGGGAATTCGACCGTAAGTAACATTTTCATACGATGACCTCCTTCGATTGCGGCATATGAAAGCGGTGCCGCGCCCGCTCAACGAACCCAAGCGGACCAGTAGCGAAACGGGGCTGCGCTCTGGACGTCTCGTTCGAATTCGAAGCCGCGCTGGCGATACTTCAGCTGTAAGGAAATGTGACCCTAGCTACCTGGACGTCACTCGACAAGAAGCGAGCGGCCGTACCTCAGACCAGCGGTAAACCGATGCCTATAGCTGCGTGCAGCCTTGCTTTGATGGCTGGTGATTGTCAGGCGTTTGGCACGGAGTTAACCGGATTGTTACCATCACCCTCAGCAGGGCGAGGCTCCGTGGTGAAACCAATGCGGCGGTCGGCTAGAGCGGGCAACCGAATACCCGTACCATGCAACTACTTCCCGCGCGGCAAGCGAGGTTGTATTCATGTTCGTGACGATATCGAAAGGAAAGCGATGCAAACCTTCTGTGCCAAGACACTGCCCCTGCACCAGGGTTCTGCATTTTCCAGCATGATGGACGTAATCAAATGATTGAGTTGCACCAACTCCATGCCGATATTGATGCACGCGTGCAAGCGATTCGGAGCGATCACCCGGCATGGTTATGCGGCAAGGGTTGCGATCTTTGTTGTCGGCGCCTTGCCGAAGTGCCGCAACTGACGGCAACGGAATGGCGCTTGCTTCAAGAAGGATTGGCCGCGCTACCACAGGAAGCACTGCAGGAAATCAGCCAGCGGATGGCGGTTCTGGCCAATCAAACATCGCGCCCGGTCGTTTGCCCGCTGCTCGACGCGCAGAGCAACAGTTGCCCGGTCTACGTCCAGCGTCCGGTCGCTTGCCGTAGCTATGGCTTCTACGTGCAGCGCGATCTTGGACTGTATTGCCACGATATCGAATCACAGGTCGCCGATGGCGCGCTGGCCAACGTGGTATGGGGCAATCACGATGCCATCGATCACGCGCTCGCCGGCTTGGGCGAAACCCGCCCGTTGACGGAATGGTTTGCTCTTTGGATGAGCAGTAAATAGGGCACTGGCATCGTTTTTGCCAGCGCCAGCCGGCGCGATTAGACCTTTCACTGAAAACGAATATTAGCTGTCAGCGCCCACGCGGGTATAGCTGCGCGAAAGCTCGGTCTGCACTTCCTGCGGTGCGGGCTCGTACCCGCCGGACTCCATGACAAACTCGCTCTCGCCGGCGCAGATCGCCTTCAGGCGGCTTTCGAAACCACCCATTTCCGACATCGGCACGCGGGCCAAAATCACGATCCTGCCAGCCGATGGGCTGTCCGTACTGGTGAGGTGGCCACGCCGGGCGGAGAGTTCGCCGCTCACTTCACCAAACAGCGCGTCGGCTACCTTCACGCGCAAATCGAGCATCGGCTCAAGTACCTGTGGCTGTGCCGCGAGCACGGCTTCGGTCAAGGCATGGCGCGCAGCGGTGGAAAAGGAAACTTCATTCGAATCCACCGCATGGTGCTTGCCATCGGTCAACACCACCCGCAGATCGTGGATCGGAAAACCGGCGAAAGCCCCCTCGGCCAGCGCCTGCCGCACGCCTTTTTCCACCGCTGGCATAAAGTGGGTGGGTATCGCCCCGCCCTTGACCTCGTTGCCCAGCTGCAGTCCCATGCCACGCGCCAACGGCTCAACGCGCAAGGCCACTTCGCCGAACTGCCCGGAACCACCGCTCTGTTTCTTGTGCCGATAGCGCGCTTCGGCAATCTCGGTAATCGTCTCGCGGTAGGGAATGGCTGGCGTCGCGGTATCGAGCTGCAGATTCCAGCGCGCAGCCAGTTCCTCCAGCACAATCTTCAGATGCTGCTCACCCAGTCCGCGCACCACGGGGTGACGGCCGCGCACATCGTAGCTGACCTCAAGACAGGGATCTTCGTCGGACAGCCGTGCCAGCGCTTCCGATAATTTTTGCTCATCGGCCGGCTTTCTGGCGATCAGCGCCAGTCCGAACACCGGTTGCGGATAAGCCTGCGGGGCGATGTGAAAGAAATCCTCGTCGTGAGAATCGTGCAGCACCGCATCGCGGTGAATCTCGTCCACACGTGCGACAGCGCACAGATCGCCTGGCACGCCGAGTACTGTTTCGACCGAATTTCGCCCCTGCATGCGCAGCAGGTGGGCAATTTTGAACGGCTTGCGGCCATCGCCGATATAAAGCTGCGCACTCGGCGTGACCGTGCCTTGATGAATGCGGAACAGACCGAGCTTGCCGCGATATGGATCATTGGCCACCTGAAACACATGGCCGACGATATGGCGTTTGGGATCGGGTACGACGGTGGCTTGCGCCGCAGCCGAGCCTTCGCCTTTCAGGAATACCGGTGCGTTGCCTTCGGTCGGATCCGGGGCAAGCTTGCCCAGGATATCCAGCAGTTCGCGTATGCCCGCACCGCTTCGGCCCGAAACAAAACAGACCGGGACCAGATGACCTTCGCGCAAAGCTTGCTCGAACGGTGCATGCAATTGCTCAGGATCGAGCGATTCGCCCTGCTCCAGGTACTGCGCCATCATCGCTTCGTCGAGTTCGACAATCTGATCGACGAGGGCATCGTGCGCCGTGCCTACGCTGGAGAAAGCCGTCGCGGCTGCCGGATCGGGGGCAAAAAAACAGTCGATGACCTTGCCGCCGGCCGCGGCAGGCAGGTTGATCGGCAAGCATTCCCGGCCAAACTCGGCAACGATGTCGCTCATCAGTGCAGCAGGCTTGGCGCCAACAGCATCGATCTTGTTGACGACAATCATGCGGCACTTGCCCTTCGCCGCTGTCATCATGCGGCGCGTGCCGCTTTCTACACCGGCGACAGCGCTGATGACCACCAGGGCCGTTTCCACCGCAGCCAGCGTCGCCATGGCCCGGCCGGCAAGATCGGGCAATCCTGGGGTATCGAGCAGATTGATCCAGTGTCCGCTCCATTCCAGATGCACGAGTGCGGCATGCAGCGAGTGCCCCATTGCCTTTTCCTGCGGGTCGTAGTCCGAAACCGTGTCGCCACGCTCAACATTACCGGCCGCGCCAATTTCACCGGCAGCGGCAAGCAAGGCCTCGACCAGCGTGGTTTTGCCGCTGCCAGTGTGGCCGAGCAGGCTCAGATTGCGGATGTCGTGAACCGAGTTGGGTGTCATTGTTGTTTTCCCCGTATTGATGAACTTTGCTTCTGCCTGATTGCATTGTAGGCAAAGCGCCGGATGAACGACGGGCCCGAATGACACAAATTCCGTTGGTTTTGATTCACGGGTCACGCTACAGTGGCTCCTTAGCAAGGCGCTGAAAATTTTATCGACAGCTTGATGAAACCATTTTTAAAGTGCTCACTGAGCGCTATTTGCCTGGGCTTGCTCGGATTTCCACCAGATGTTCTAGAAAGTACTACTTGGACAGACTGGATGAAATGAGATAAAACCGTTCTGCTTTTCCATGCAATCCATGCTGCGCCGGTAATCCATGTCTTGCCGCACGGGGAATGAATAACCATGAACAGATCTCGCGCGACAGCTGCCGCGCTCGTCATCATCCTTTCTGCCTTTCTATCAGCTTGCGCCGTTGGCCCGGAATACCGTCGCCCGACGTTATCCATCGCGCCGCAGTGGTATGCGACGTTACCGCATGGCGGCGACCCCGGAAATCTGGCGCAATGGTGGGCGCAGTTCGATGATCCCTTGCCGGCCGAACTCATTGCCGAGGCACAGCGCAACAATCCCGGCTTGAATCAAGCGCTGGCGCGCATCGCCCAGAGCCGCGCAGGCGTGATTGCAGCGCGCTCGACGCTGTTCCCGACTCTCAGCGCCAATACACTCGCACAGCGCAGCAACAGCATCGCGCTGACCACTCCTCAGACCCTCGGCCAGGCGACGCTGGATGCGAGCTGGGAAATCGATCTGTTCGGCGCCAACCGTCGCGGCCGTGAAGCGGCGCAGGCGCGCTACGAAGGAGCCCAGGCCCAATGGCACGATGCCCGCGTTTCGCTGGCGGCAGAAGTCGCGCAGGAATATGTCGGGCTGCGCGCATGCGAAGCGCTGGTTAAAAACCTGGCCGAAGACCTTGCCTCGCGTCGCGAATCCGAACGCTTGACCCACCTGAAAGTCGATGCCGGTTTCGATGCCCCCGCCGATGGCGCACTCGCAAGCGCCAGTGCTGCGGATGCGGCCGGGCGGGTCAATGCCCAGCGGGCCGAGTGCGATATCAGCATCAAAGCACTGGTTGCACTTACCGGTCTGCCGGAACCCGATTTGCGCAATCGTCTGGCGGCACGCACCGGTATTCTGCCCACCCCGGCCTCGTTCACTATCGTGCAGTTACCCGCGCACACCTTGATGCAACGGCCCGACATGGCCGCCGCCGAGCGCGAACTTGCCGCCGCAAGCGCTGAAATTGGTGGCGCAGAAGCCGCCCGCTATCCCAGCCTGACACTGACTGGCTCGGTCGGTTTTCAAACGCTGCGCACCGGAGGCATCACGCTCGATGACAAGCTCTGGTCATTCGGTCCGGCGCTCAGCCTGCCGATCTTCGATGCCGGCCGCCGCGCGGCCAATGTCGACGCGGCTCAAGCACGCTACAACGAAGCGCTCGCCAACTATACCGGCCGCGCTCGTCAGGCTGTGCGCGAAGTCGAACAGGCACTGGTACGCCTGAACAGTGCCAGCGCGCGCGAAAGCGATGCGCAACGTGCCGCCGAAGGTTACGACAAGGTATTCAAGGCCGCCGAAGATCGCTGGCGTGTGGGTACCGGCTCCTTGCTTGAGCTGGAGGACACCCGCCGTACAGCTGTCGCATCGTGTACGCAGTTGCTCACAGTGCAGCGCGAACGCATTGCGGCCTGGATCAGCCTGTATCGCGCGGCAGGTGGCGGTTGGTCGCCCACCGATCCTGTCGACCCGGCCAAGTCGTGACACATACGCTTACCCAATTCCCGATCAACGCTCCTGATAAAACGAAAAAGCCGTTTCACGAGAACCTGCCATGATCAAATTGTCCCGCACCAAACGCATGATCTTGATTGCCAGCATTCTTGTCGCCGTCGCGGCGCTGGCTTGGGTATTGAGCTCGCATACAGCAAAATCCACAGGGCCAAATCCTGCCACCCCGGGAGTCAAGGCTGCACTGACGATTTCCGTCACCCAGGCCACGCCGAACAAGTGGCCGCTGACACTCGCGGTCAACGGCAACATTGCTGCCTGGCAAGAAGCCATTATCGGCGCCGAGACAGGCGGTCTGCGCATTGAAGAAGTGCTCGTCAATGTTGGCGACCATGTGCACAAGGGCCAGCTTTTGGCACGGATGCAGAGCGATACCACCGATGCAGAGCGGGAGCAGACCCAGGCCAGCCTGCAGGAAGCGCAGGCCTCACAGGCAGAAGCCAGCGCAAATGCGGACCGGGCTCGCCAATTGCAGACCACGGGCGCCATGAGCAGCCAGCAAATCAACCAGTTCCTGACCGCAGAGCAAACCGCACGCGCACGCGTCGCCGTGCTCAAGGCCAAGCTCAAGTCGGATGAAATCCGTCTGGCGCAAACGCGCGTGCAAGCCACGGATGACGGCTCGATTTCAGCGCGGCTGGCCACCGTCGGTGCAGTCACCCAACAAGGCCAGGAACTCTTCCGGCTGATCCGGCGTGATCGTCTGGAATGGCGCGCCGAAGTCCCCGCGAGCGATCTGCTGCAACTGAAACCCGGCATGAAGGCCACGATATTCACCGCCAGCGGTTCCCCCGTGCCGGGCATCCTGCGCATGGTCGCCCCGACTGTCGACCCGCAGACCCGCAACGGACTGGTTTACGTCGATATCACCCAGGCACAGGACGCCAAAGCCGGCATGTTCGCCCGGGGCGAAATCCAGTTGGGCAACTCCAGCGCGCTCACCCTGCCACAGTCGGCGGTGCAGCTGCGCGACGGATTCCATTATGTGTTTCGCGTGGGGAGCGATAACAAAGTGATTCAGACAAAGGTGGCCGTGGGACGCCGCATGGGCGACCGTATCGAGATCATCAGCGGTATCGATATCGGTCAGCGCGTCGCGGTCAGCGGCGTGGGCTTCCTGGCGGATGGCGATACGGTGCATGTCGTCGATGCCCCGGTTTCCGCGCATAAATTAGCCGCTTCCGCAGCAGCAGCCGACCAGGCCCACTGAGGAGCACCCCATGAACGTTTCATCCTGGTCCATCCGCAATCCGATTCCCGCGATCCTGCTTTTTTTCATGCTCACCCTGCTGGGCTTGATGAGTTTTCGCGCGATGAAGATCCAGAATTTTCCCGACATCGATTTGCCCATGGTGATCGTGTCGGCTTCGCTGCCTGGCGCTTCGCCTTCCCAGCTTGAAACCGAAGTCGCGCGCAAAATTGAAAACTCGGTCGCCACGCTGCAAGGCGTAAAACACATCTATACCAAGGTGCTGGATGGATCGGTCACGATCACCATCGAATTCGTGCTGGAAAAAGCCACCCAGGAAGCCACCGAGGAAGTGCGTGATGCCGTGGCACGCGTGCGCGCCGATTTGCCGGGCGAAATGCGCGACCCTATCGTGTCCAAATCCAACCTTGCCGGCACACCGGTACTGACCTACACCGTGGCCTCGACCAAGATGGACGATGAAGCCCTGTCCTGGTTTGTCGATAACGATATCGCCAAGGCCATGCTGAACGTGAAAGGCGTCGGGGCAGTCTCGCGCGTGGGCGGCGTAACGCGTCAGGTCCGCGTCGAGCTTGATCCGGACAAATTGCTCGCACTGAAGGCCACGGCTGCAGATATTTCCCGCCAACTGAGACAGGTGCAACAGGAAGCCTCGGGCGGGCGTACCGACATCGGCGACGCCGAGCAATCGGTGCGCACCATCGCCACCGTGCAGACTGCTGCCCAACTGGCGGCCATGGAAATTCCGTTGTCCGACGGGCGCAACATCCGCCTTGGCCAAGTTGCCTCGGTGCAGGATACGGTTGCCGAGCGGCGCAGTATCGCCATGTTGAACGGGCAAACGGTCGTCGGTTTTGAACTGGTGCGCAGCCGGGGCGCGAGTGAAGTCACCGTCATGAATGGCGCCCGTGCCGAACTCAAGCGCATGCAGGCGCTCCATCCCGATATCACGGTTACCGAGGCATTCAACTTTGTCACGCCAGTCGTCGAGAACTACGACGGGTCGATGATGCTGATGTATGAAGGCGCCTTGCTCGCCGTGCTTGTGGTTTGGTTCTTTCTGCGCGACTGGCGCGCCACGCTGGTTTCCGCCACGGCGCTCCCGCTCTCGATCATCCCGGCCTTCGGCGTGATGTATGTGTTCGGCTTCACGATCAACGTCGTCACCCTGCTTTCGCTCTCGCTGGTGATCGGCATCCTGGTCGACGATGCCATCGTCGAGATTGAAAACATCATCCGCCATCTGCAAATGGGCAAAACGCCGTATCAAGCGGCGATGGAAGCCGCGGACGAGATTGGCCTTGCGGTGATCGCCACCACCTTTACCCTGATTGCCGTCTTTCTGCCCACCGCATTCATGACCGGCATCGTCGGCAAATTCTTCGTTCAGTTCGGCTGGACGGCAGCGATCTCGGTTTTCTTCTCGCTGGTCGTGGCGCGCATGCTGACGCCGATGATGGCGGCATATCTTCTCAAGCCCAAGACCCGCGGCCATGAACCGGCACGCTGGGAACGCCTCTACATGCGCACCTCGACATGGTGCCTGCAGCATCGCGCCGCCACCACCCTCTTCACGGCAATATTTTTCGTGGGCGTCCTGATCGGCCTGACACCGCTGCTGCCAACCGGCTTCATGCCGCCGGACGATCTGTCGCAAACCCAGATCACGCTGCGCACACCGCCCGGCAGCACGTTCGAGCAGACCTACGCGGTGACACAGCAAGCCGAAGCGCTGATCAAGCAGCACCCGCAGGTCAAAACGATCTACACCACCATCGGTGGCGGGACCGCGGGCAGTGACCCGTTCGATGCAGCTGGCGCAGCCGATGTCACCCGATCAACACTGACCATCAATCTCACCCCGCGCAAACAGCGCCCAGGCATCAGCAAGCAATCCATCGAGGCCGATTTCCGCCGCCTGATCGAGGCCGTTCCCGGGGTGCGCGTCAAAGTGGGCTTTGGTGGCTCGAATGAAAAATATGTCCTTTCCCTGGCTGGCGAAGACGGACCCATGCTGACCGAACAGGCGCAAAAAGTGGAACGCGAGTTGCGCTCGCTGCCCGGCATCGGCGCCGTCACCTCCAGTTCCAGCCTGGTTCGGCCGGAAGTGATTGTCCGTCCCGATTTCGCCAAAGCCGCCGATCTGGGTGTTTCCTCGGCGGCAATCGCCGATACGCTGCGCATTGCCACCGCTGGTGACTACGATCAGGCGCTGGCCAAGCTGAACCTTTCGCAGCGCCAGATTCCCATCGTGGTCAAACTGCGCGATGCGGCACGACAGAATTTTGACCTGCTCGCGCGGCTCACTGTGCCCGGTGCACATGGCCCGGTTTTGCTGGGCAATGTGGCCAACATCGAACTAGGCAGCGGCCCGGCGCAGATCGATCGGTACGACCGCATCCGCAACGTGAATATCGAAGTGGAGCTCAACGGCCAGCCGCTCGGCAAGGTTGAAGCTCAGGCCATGGCCTTGCCGAGCATCCAGCAACTGCCGCCGGGTGTCAGCGTCAAGGCCGTGGGCGACGCGGAAGCCATGGGCGAGCTGTTTGAGGGCTTCAGCATCGCCATGCTGACCGGCATCTTGTGCATCTACATCGTGCTGGTGCTGCTGTTCAAGGATTTCGTCCAGCCGGTCACGATTCTTGCCGCGCTGGTGCTGTCCGTCCCCGGCGCCATTCTTGCCCTGTTCATCACCCATACCGCACTCTCCATGCCGGCCATGATCGGCCTGATCATGCTGATGGGCGTGGCGACGAAAAATTCGATCCTGTTGGTCGAATACGCCATCATGGCGCGACGCCTGCATGGCATGAACCGACTCGACGCCTTGCGCGATGCCTGCCGCAAACGGGCACGACCGATTGTCATGACCACGGTCGCCATGGGCGCAGGCATGTTCCCGATTGCCATCGGCCTGGGCAATGATCCAAGCTTCCGCGCCCCGATGGCCATTGTGATCATTGGCGGCCTGATCACTTCGACCTTCTTGAGCCTGCTGGTCATTCCGGTGATCTTCACGATCGTCGATGATGTGCGCGAGTTCGCGATGCGCCGGCTGCGCCGCAGTCACTAAATAAGGGGCCGCGAAATACTTCCGTTTCTAAGCGGAACAAGGCACGAGCAAAAAATTTCGGCGCGGCAGTATATTCGATATGTCAGGAGAAATTTTTTGTGGGTAACGCAGTATCGCGATGAAAATGTGGTTTTTCGAGGTCCTTCAAGGAGTAACGCCATGGCAAGAAAACATACCCGGATGGTTATTGCCTACGACTTTGACGGCACGCTGGCGCCCGGCAACATGCAGGAATATGACTTTGTTCCTGCCTTGAAGATGCAGCCGGCCGAGTTCTGGGCCGAAGCGCAAAAAGTGGCCCAGGAACAGCAGGCCGACGCGATTCTGGCCTATATGCAAGTGATGCTCAAAAAAGCCACGGCAGCGGAAATTCCGGTGCGCAAAGAGGGCTTTCTGGAATTCGGCGCCAAGATCCGTTTCTTTCCCGGCGTGGAGGACTGGTTCGAGCGAATGAACGAGTATGCCCGCCAGAAGCATGTGCGGCTGGAGCACTACATCATCTCGTCCGGCCTGCGCGAAATGGTCGAAGGCACACGCATTGCCAAACATTTCACCCGGATTTACGCCTCGGGTTTCATGTACGACCATAACGGTGTCGCCAACTGGCCGGCACTGGCAGTGAACTACACCACCAAAACCCAATACCTGTTCCGCATCAACAAGGGCAGCCTGGACGTATATGACAACACGCTGATCAATAAATACGTACCCGATGAAGCCCGGCCGGTCCCCTTTGCCAACATGATTTTTATCGGCGACGGCGAAACGGATATTCCCTGCATGCGCCTGGTGAAAGATCATGGCGGACATTCGATTGCCGTTTACGATCCGGACAACAAGCAGCGCAATCCCACCTTGAAAGAAAAAGCCCGGCAACTGATCGAGGACGGGCGCGCCACACTGGCGACCAAAGCCGATTACCGTCCAGACTCACCCATCGACCATGCCGTCAGGGCGATGATCGACAAGGTGGCCGCCAATGCGCTGATCCACGACTGCGCAGACTAATCACGGGGCACTCCACAGGATGCTCTGAAATCAGTCTGCTTGTCCCGCATATTCCTGCTACAGTCATCGCCATGAACCGGTAACGGTCTTTTCAACGTTAATGCGTGTCAGCAGACAAAAGCGTGGCCTTTTGCGTTTGTTTCCTGTGGCTCATTGCGATCCAGCATGGGAGCCCATGGCAATGTCCAACAAACTTTGGAAAGCCGCCTGGAAAAACAACCAGATCGATTTCCACCAGCCTCACATCAATCACTTGCTACAGGCGTATTGTCCGGCGCTTGCACTGGCCGACAATGCCAACGTTTTTGTGCCACTGTGCGGCAAAAGTGCGGACATGACCTGGCTACTCGCGCAAAACTGCCGGGTAACGGGTGTTGAGGTCAGCCCGGTGGCTGTGGCAGCCTTTTTCCAGGCCAATGAGCTGATTCCGCACAAAACCCGACAGGGAAAACTGACCCGCTGGCATTGCGATAAAGTGGATATTTTCTGCGGCGATTTTTTCGATCTTGGCCGGATCGATCTGGCAGAAGTCTCTGCAGTCTATGACCGCGCCGCACTGCTGGCATTGAATCCGGACATGCGCAAACGCTATGTTCAGCATCTGATCGACACCCTGCCCCAGCCTTGTCCGATTCTTTTGTTAACCACCGAATACCCCGATGCCGACATGCAGGATGCGCCATTTGCCATCGCGGATGAAATCCTGGCTTTGTATCAGGAGTCATTCAGCATTGAATTGCTGCATGGGGAGCATGGTTTTGAAACGCATCCCGGCCAGGGTCATACCGCAACGGAACGGACTGAAGAAAAAGTGTATCTGCTACGCGCACTTGGGTAGAAGCCCCAAGGGTTCCATGCGCATGGCTGACACATCTTCGCCACCATGGCATGTGGTGTCACCGCGTTTAATGGCAACACACTTACCCAAAATCAAACGCGCTCATTTTTATCCCTTCCAAAGTTACTGAACCCTGCCTGACTCATATGATCTTGAAAGTGGCATTTATTACTCTTACATATTAGCACTTGCTAATATAATTCACGGTTCTCGAACGGGTTTAGGGTAAGTCATGCAACTGAAGACAAGGGTTTGGATACTGATCGGCGCAGCCATGCTGGGTATGTTGGTTATCTCACTGGTCTCGCTTTTTTCCATGCGTGCCACCATGCTAAGTCAGCATGAAAGCAACACGGACAAAGTGGTGGGGCTCGCGGTCAAAATGGTGGAGCATTACCAGCAACTGGAAGTACAAGGCCAACTTAGTCACGAAGAAGCACAGCTAAGAGCCAAGGAGGCGCTATCAGCCCTGCATGACGGCAGTGCCTATGCAGCAGTCCGTACATATGATGGCATTTTGATCGTGCATCCCATCAAAGCACAAGTTGACACACAAGACAAAGGGGTCCAATCCGATGGAACGCCTACGGCTGAAGCCTACAACAGATATCTTTCCAGCCAAGATATCTACGGCCATATGACTGTAAGCGTGCCGAGACCAGGCAGCAAGGATACTAATGAACGGATATTGAAGCGCAATAGCTTCCGCCGCTTTGAACCTTGGGGCTGGATCATCGCATCCGGCACCTTTATTGACGATGTTGATACCGTTTTCTGGCAGCGCGCCGGCATGCTCCTAATAATTGGTGGTGCACTACTGGCGATTGTGGCCCTTTTGGCTCTGACGATATCGCGTACAATCCTGCGGCAGATGGGTGGCGAACCACAGTATGCGGCAGGCATCGCCCAAGCCATTGCCAGCGGCGACCTATCCCGATCCATTACCTACCCAGGCGAAAAAGAAAGCTTGTTGGGGGCAATGAGCAGCATGCAGGACGGCCTGAAAAGCCTGGTCCAGCGCTTTAACCAAGCCTCAGCCACGCTCACCAGCGCGGCATCGGAACTCAACAACGATACACACCAGGTAAGCAAAGGTGCGCGCATGACTTCCGAAGCAGCTTCTTCAACGGCGGCTGCAATCGAGGAAATGACAGTCAGCATCAACCAAATTTCAGATAGCGCCAGAGCCACAGAAGCCAATTCGCAACAGGCCGCGGAACTGGCCTGTCAGGGAGAACAACTAGCCGTCGATGCTGCGAATGAAATCCGCCTGATTTCTACCAATATCAGCGGTGCCACGGAATTGATCAATGGCCTGGTCGAGCATTCGCGCGAGATCGACAAGATGAGTGGTGTGATCAAAGATATTGCCGAGCAGACCAACTTGCTGGCACTGAATGCTGCCATCGAAGCGGCCCGTGCCGGTGAACAGGGTCGCGGCTTTGCCGTGGTAGCCGACGAAGTTCGCAAGTTGGCCGAACGCACCGCCGGCGCCACACGCGATATCACCCGTACCATCCAGTTGGTTCAGAGCAATACAGACCAAGCTGCCAACATGATGAGCAGCGTACGTAGTCAGGTGGAAACTGGTGTGGATTTGACGGTAAAAGCAGCTGGTGCGCTACGCGAGATCAGTGCTGGCTCCCAGAAAGCCCTCACCGAGATCCGTGAAGTCGCCAATGCAGCCCATGAACAAAGCCAGGCCAGCAACAATATAGCCACCAACATTGAGCGCATTGCCCAGATGGTGGAGGAGTCGGATGCTTCCGTAAGCTCGGTTCACGAGCAGGTGCAACGGCTGGATGCGTTGGCGCAGGATCTGCACAGCGCAGCAGGCAGCTTCAAGCTTTAACCATGAGCTATGGCTGCTGCTTATCGTCGGCAGTCATAAGCTTCATTGATGTGATGCACACGGACCTTTGCCCTGCACCTCATCACATGGGCCTTCGAGACTCAAACCGTGACTTCGATCCGGTTGCCATCCGGATCGAGAACTACGCTCTCGTGATAACCGTCGCCGGTCTGGCGCGGCCCGTCCAGCACGGCATATCCATCTTGTTGTAAACGTTGGGTTAGCGCATCCACCTGCGTTTTTGAACCGACCGAAAAAGCCAGATGGGTAAGCCCCATTCGCTGAGTGCCAACAACCTGTTGTTGCAACGATAAGCTCGTGGTTTTCATGACTTCCAGGCGAGCACCGCTGCCGAAGCTGAGAAAGCACGATTCAAAACCCTTGGCTGGATTGGTGTACCTGTCGCCAGCCACGGCATCGAAGTAGGTCTGGTAAAAATCGACGCACCGACCGATATCTTCTGTCCACAGCGCGACATGCTCAATTCGCATTATTCGTCTCCGCTACATTATCTGATCGCATCGCGGGCGTTCCGGATCAACCAAGCAAGCTGGCAGCAATATTAATCGTCAGTGCCAGCAAGGTTGTATTGAACACGAAAGCGATGATGCCATGCGCCATGACCAGGCGGCGCATCTGCGTACTGGTGATGGCGACGTCTGCCGTCTGCGAGGTCATGCCGATGACCATGGCGAAATACAGAAAATCCATACAGACCGGCGTGTCCTGCTTGGGGAAATCCAGCGGGGCTCCGCCCTTCTGACCCAGGGCAATATAGTAGGTGTGCGCGTAATGGAGGGAAAAAGTGGTATGCACCAGCAACCAGGAGATGGCGAGCGTTACCGCCGCCAATGCCAAATGCAGACTTTGCCAATCGTGACTATTGGTTTTCTGGCCGGAAAGCTCCAGCACAATCGCAGCAAGACTGGCAATGGCTGCCGCGACAGTCAGGATCAGGACCACCTTGGCACCGTCATCTTCCACACGAGCCCGCCACCGCATATGTTCCACCGTTTGCCGCCGGATCATGATCCAGGCAAGTGCCAGATAGAGTCCGGCGCCGATGTCCCACGCCACCAGCACACGCGTTGAGGGCGCAAACTGCAGTGGCAATATTCCAAACGCGAGCACACCAATCGCACATGAGGCAATCAATCGAGGACGAGCACGAACCTGATGCCAAAATTTGATAAGCGGCGTGTATGTAAAGCCCATGCGATTCCCCCTAACCCACTGAAAGCATCTCCCGATGCCATCTCTAATCGAACGGCAGACAACCTAGGGAAACAGCATTATGCGCCTTTCCGGAATGCCATCGCGCCTATCCGCATTGCCCGAGCCCCCGTCTATTTATCGATGCTGCCAGAGAAAAACCAAGGTCGCGTTCCCCGCACAGCCACCTTTTCTCCAGTTGCCCCTTGAAAAGACCCTATCTCGCCCCTATCATTGGCACTCGAATGCCAAGAGTGCTAACTGCATTTTCAACGCTGGTTGAATATTGCTGCTGGTACTGGCTCCCCTTTTTTTCAACAGGAGAATAAACACCATGAAAATCCGTCCGTTGCACGACCGCGTCGTGATCAAGCGCGTTGAAGCTGAAGAAAAAACCGCCTCCGGTATCGTTCTGCCGGGCGCCGCTGCTGAAAAGCCGGACATGGGCGAAGTGGTTTCCGTCGGTACCGGCAAGCTGCTGGACAATGGTTCCGTCCGCGCGCTGCAACTGAAAGTTGGCGACAAGGTGATCTTCGGCAAGTACAGCGGCCAGACCGTCAAGGTGGATGGCGAAGAACTGCTCGTGATGCGCGAAGAAGATATCTTCGGCGTGATCGAAGCTTAATCTTCGGGTGATTCCGTAAGGCGGGCTCTGCCCGCAATGCAAATCTATTGATTTTGGAGAAATAAAAATGGCTGCAAAAGAAGTCAAATTTGGTGATTCCGCCCGTGCCCGCATGGTGATCGGCGTTAATGTTCTGGCTGATGCCGTTAAAGTAACTCTGGGCCCGAAAGGCCGCAATGTGGTACTGGAGCGCTCATTCGGCGCCCCGACCATCACCAAGGATGGTGTTTCCGTTGCCAAGGAAATCGAACTGAAGGACAAGTTCGAAAACATGGGCGCGCAAATGGTCAAGGAAGTGGCTTCCAAGACTTCCGATATCGCTGGTGACGGTACCACTACCGCTACCGTACTGGCTCAAGCCATCGTTCAAGAAGGCATGAAGTTTGTCGCTGCCGGCATGAACCCGATGGACCTGAAGCGCGGTATCGACAAGGCCGTGATCGCCCTGACCGGTGAGCTGAAGAACATCTCCAAGCCGACCACCACCAACAAGGAAATCGCCCAAGTGGGTTCCATTTCCGCCAACTCCGACGCCGACATCGGCCAGATCATTGCTGATGCAATGGCCAAGGTTGGCCAGGAAGGCGTGATCACCGTGGAAGACGGTTCGGGCCTCGCCAACGAACTCGACATCGTCGAAGGCATGCAATTCGACCGCGGCTACCTCAGCCCGTACTTCATCAACAACCCGGACAAGCAAATCGCCGCACTGGACAACCCGTTCGTGCTGCTGTTCGACAAGAAGATCAGCAACATCCGCGATCTGCTGCCGGTTCTGGAACAAGTGGCCAAGTCCGGCAAGCCGCTGTTGATCATCGCTGAAGATGTCGATGGCGAAGCGCTGGCTACCCTGGTTGTGAACACCATCCGCGGTATCCTGAAGGTTGTGGCCGTCAAGGCTCCGGGCTTCGGCGACCGTCGCAAGGCCATGCTGGAAGACATCGCCGTACTGACCGGCGGCACCGTGATCGCCGAAGAAGTCGGCCTGACTCTGGAAAAGACTACCCTGGCAGAACTCGGCCAAGCCAAGCGCATCGAAGTGGGCAAGGAAAACACCACCATCATCGACGGTGCCGGCCAGGAAGAAGCGATCAAGGCCCGCGTGGCCCTGGTTCGCAAGCAGATCGAAGACTCCACCAGCGATTATGACCGCGAAAAACTGCAAGAACGCGTGGCGAAGCTTGCCGGCGGCGTAGCAGTGATCAAGGTTGGCGCTGCAACCGAAGTCGAAATGAAGGAAAAGAAAGCCCGCGTTGAAGATGCACTGCACGCCACCCGCGCGGCTGTGGAAGAAGGCATTGTGGCTGGCGGCGGCGTCGCCCTGCTGCGTGCTCGCTCCTCCATCGTCGACCTGAAAGGTGCCAACGCCGATCAAGACGCCGGCATCAAGATCGTACTGAAGGCCATCGAAGCTCCGCTGCGTCAGATCGTACAAAACGCCGGTGACGAACCGTCCGTGGTCGTGAACAAGGTTCTGGAAGGCAAGGGTAACTTCGGTTACAACGCCGGCACCAGCGAATACGGCGATATGGTTGAAATGGGCGTTCTCGATCCAACCAAGGTAACCCGCACCGCATTGCAAAATGCCGCTTCCGTCGCCGGCCTGATGTTGACCACCGATGCGATGGTTGCCGAACTGCCGAAGGATGAGGCAGGTGCCCCGGATATGGGTGGCATGGGCGGTATGGGTGGCATGGGCGGCATGATGTAATTCGCAGGGGCTGCGCCCGTCAGATTCGGCGTCGCGCGGTGCTCGAAATCCTCATGGACCTCCATGTCCATTCCGGTTTCTGTGCTCCGTGCTTCTTGACTCTGACTTCGCTCGCTCCCCGCGATGCTCGTACCAGCATCCAACAAAAAACCACGCTTCGGCGTGGTTTTTTGTTTTCAGAGAATTAGCTGTTGTGTGCCCGTTGCGGACAAACGCCACAACAACGTAACCACGAAGAAAACCCAATGGTAGGGCGGGTTCAAAGCGTAGCGTAACCCGCCGAATCACGGTTGCCGAAGGCTATACAAAGAACCACCGCAATCCATTGGAACAGGTTTGAATTTCAAACATTGCCCCGCGCGGGTTCCCGATGGGAACACCGCCCTACGAAACCCGGCCTACTTGGCTTGGTTGTACGCAGTTTACTTTTTTGAAGACTGGCTGTTAGCCCCTGGCTTTGGCAAATCAGTATTACCCTTAAATACCGTATTGGGCGGGCCTGATGGCTTGCTACTTGGTGCTGGTGCAGCTGGAATTGTTGTGGGGTTTCCACTACTCGAAGATTGGTTTGACACTTTAACCTCCTTTTGTACTGCATTAAGTTGAATTGGACTAGGGGTACTGACGAGCCTTACCTGATAAATTTTGTCATCCGCCGTGGCTTTATTGTGAGCATAAATTAGCCCAGCAGGAATGAGCATTACCACTGCGACTGCGACCGCTGCGGTTGCCCTGTGTAAGTAATTTCCACGAATAATATTATTCTGCCCGTTCCAATCGCCAGCTTCCGCAAGTCGTTGATTCACGTAATCTTCAAAGTCAATTACAGCAAATTTTTTCGCATCTTCCTGCGTAAGACCTTCTCCAGAATGCCAAGTAAATAAAGCTTCAAAGTGCTGCTTTAGAGCGGTTGAATTTGGAAGCTTTTGGTACTCATAATTCCAGAACGAACAAAAAAGATATGAGATTGCGACGACAATCGCGATTAGTGCAAAGGAAGCGAAGATCAAGAATACATATGACTGGAAAACCGATTTGTACTGATAATCGAGTAAGACTGCTGACGTTGCACTAGCAACAACAGTGATAGCAACGATCGGAATATTAGTTGCAGCGGCAATTGAATTGCGCTGTTCCAGTTCAAAATCATACTGCTGTCTAAAGAGGTCACTGTCCATATACGCTACAAGCCCCTATCAGAAAAAATCTACTATACCGCTTTACCGCCCAGCAACCCTTGTCGGATTACGCCTTTTCAGGCTAACCCGACCTGCGACATCCTCACAACCTCCAATAAAAAACGCCGCCAGTTAAGTGGCGGCGTTTCAGGTTAAAGCATCAGGCTTGCTGCAAATCAGCTGGCTTATGCCCGGTCAGCATGTAATCCATCAGCTCGCGTGCGCTGCGGATTGCTTCGCCGAACGGCAGCGGCTCGGTGCCGCGAAAGAACAGGCCCTTGCCCACTTCGCCGCGCATGGCGGAGGACAGCTTCATGTCGATACAGAACTGGCCGACCTTCGACAGCCCGTCGCGCAGGCCGCACACAGACAGGCAGTTCAGCCCCTGAGTACAGCGGGCGATGTCGGCCTTGGCATTGGCCTGCAGCTTTTCCAGTCGATCCAGATAGGTTTTCAGCCAAGGGGTCAGAACCGCGCGAGCCGGCAGGCCGGCGACGCTCATGAATTCGACGATGTCTTCGCGGCGCGCCTTGGCCAGTACATCCTTGAAGCTTGAATGGGCATCGCTTTCGTGGGTGACTGCGAACGCGCTACCCAGCTGTACTGCCGACGCGCCAGTCCCGAGGTAATGCTTAACCTTTTCAAAGCTATTGATGCCACCGGCAAGAATCAACGGCACCTTGTCTGCAATGTGCAGCTCTTCGAACAGCACTTTCGCTTCGGCCAATATCCGGTCGAAACTGAACTTGGGATCGCTCAGACCCTCTATGCTCGCGGCACCCAGATGGCCACCGGCATGATTCGGATGTTCGATCACGATGGCATCGGGCAAGCAGCCTTTTTTCATCCAGCGCTTGATGACCACGTTGACGCCGCGAATATCCGAAAGGATCGGAATCAAGGCGACATGCGGGTAATTCGCTGTCATTTCCGGCAGGTCGAGGGGCAGCCCCGCACCCATCACAATCGCATCGGCACCGGACTCACAGGCTTGCCGCACCATCTGCGGGTGCGCGCCAATCGCTTTCATCACATTGACTGCAACCAGGCCATTGCCAGCCGCAGTTTCCTTGGCCAGCTTGATTTCACGGTCAAGCGCCACACAATTCAGCACATCCAGATCTTCTTGCGTGCGCGTATGTTTGCTGGCTTCGACCAAATCGGCATGATGATGGCGCAAATCCACGCTGGCGATTGTTCCCATCCCGCCCTCTTTCGCCACGGCACCGGCAAGGCGGTGCGCCGAAACACCGACCCCCATGCCGCCCTGAACAATAGGCAACAACGCCTTGCCCCGGATGGTTAATGGATCAAAATCGTGGTTAATCATGGTTTTCCTGAATGGGTTATCGCCACATGGCAAATGCGGGTATTCACAGAGAGGGCGCAGCTTACAACAGCAGACCCTATTTGTCTTGTCCGCCTAGCGCAAAAACCTCAGGACTGGCGCAAGATAAAATCAGGGAATAGATGGCGAAGTTCGTCCAATGTCGCCACAGCGGGGTAATTCGATGAAAGTGGCACAGCCAACAGATCGGCATCGTTGCAACCATGGGGGCGGAATTTCTGTACGGCATAATGCTTAACGCCAGCAGCAGCCAATTCATGGCCGATCTCCAGCAGGTTGGCATCACTCAGCAGTGCCGGATGAGACGTTGTCCGGCATTCAAATGCCACGCCACTCTCGACCACAGCCTGCAATGACAATCGCGCAGCATCGCCGCTCCCTTTGACACGAGTAATCCGGTGGTATTCGGCAAACGGGGCCTTGACATCAAAACCGATCCAATCGACCAGCTTCAGGCACTCGCGCAGTCGGTTCGGATAGCCGCCGCCGGTATGCAGCGCCACGCCGAAACCCATCGCCTTTACCTGCGCCAGCATTTCCGGCAGACGCGGTTCGGCCAGCGGCTCTCCACCACAAATCACCACACCATCGAGCAGGCCGCGCCGCGTTTCCAGCCAAATAAGCACGTCGGCCCAGGCTGGCTCGCCCGGCATTTTGCTGCGTGTTTGCAGATGCGGGTTATGGCAGTAATGGCAGCGCCATGGGCAGCCGGAAATAAACACCACGCAAACCAGCTTGCCCGGCCAGTCGCAACTGGAAAAGCGCACAAAACCCCCGAGCTTGGGAACACGGGGGCCTTCGTGCAGATCGGGCCGCTCTTCCGCGCTCGCGGCGGTGGATCGCGACGCCCCACAAGGGGACTCGCCACACATCGGAGTACCAGTCTCATCAGGCCAAGAAGAGGAATCCGGGTTTACTTGCAGCATGCTTCTGTAAAGAATTTGCGTTCGCGGAATTCGGCTTGTTTACCGATATTGAATGCAGAAACAGGGCGGTGATAACCCATCACGCGGGTCCACACTTCGCAGCGGGTACGCTCTTCATCTTTCAGCAGCGGCTGGGTGGCGGTTTGCAATTTGTCCTGCACGGAAAGATCGGTCATTTTATGGCTCTCCAATTGTTTTCATTTGAAGTTACTGAACGGGCGGCAATTCCATTCACTCAAAAAATTGCCGTCATTCCGGCGCAGCTCCAGTGGAATGATGGATTGGGCTCCTACTCGAAATCAACGTAGGTGTTTCCCTTGTGTTGGCTGATGGTCAGTATAGGCTTTGCGTCGCAGCCTTCGCACCAGAAGAAAACTTTCAGTCCGTGGCGACGGGCGCTAGGGTTGCCCTCAAGCGAGGTATCAAAGGTAGCCTTGCCGTCTGCAACGGCGACGTGCACTCCGTGGGTTGCATCTTCTCCACACTCGAAGACTTCCACCCGGTCGTGGTGAAGGTAATTGAAGCCACAAGAGGGACACTGGAGTTCTGCTCCATAGCCTTCTTGATGTTCGCCAAATTTCGGTATCATGTTTCCTCCAGGGTGAGATCGGTACTGCTGCGTTTAGTAGAGATGCGGGACGGCATGTTCAGCGGATGAAGCGGCTCAACTTAAGTATGAACGGCATTATTGACCGGGCGGGATATTCTCCGCCCGGTTTGCAGCATCAGTTGCAGCAGGATTCCGGACGCCCCTTGGAGATCAACTCTTCATCGCACTTCGGGCAGAACTCATGATGCCCGGAGATATAGCCGTGCTTCGGGCAGATCGAGAACGTCGGCGAAATCGTGATGTACGGCAGGCGGAATTTCTCCAGCGAACGCTTCACCAACTGCTTGCAGGCACTGGCGCTGGAAATCGCTTCGGTCATGTACAAGTGCTGTACCGTGCCGCCGGTGTACTTGCGTTGCAGTTCTTCCTGCATCGCCAGCACCTCGAACGGATCATCGCTGAAACCCACCGGCAGTTGCGAGGAGTTGGTGTAGTACGGCGCATCCTGCGTGCCGGCCTGCAGGATAGTCGGATAGCGCTTCTTGTCTTCCTTGGCAAAGCGGTAGGTCGTGCCCTCGGCCGGCGTTGCTTCCAGATTGTAGAGGTGGCCGGTTTCTTCCTGAAACTCGGTCATCTTGGCGCGGATATGGTCGAGCAGCTTCACGGCAAACGCGTGGCCTTCCGATGAGGTCAGGTCGTAGGCATCCCCGGTGAAGTTGCGGATCATCTCGTTCACGCCGTTGATGCCGATCGTGGAGAAGTGATTACGCAGGGTGCCCAGATAACGCTTGGTGTACGGATACAGGCCGGCGTTGATCAGGCGCTCGACGATCTTGCGCTTGATTTCCAGCGATTGCTTGGCCAGATCGAGCAACTCGTCGATGCGGGCAAATACGCCGGCTTCATCACCCTTGAACTCGAAGCCGATACGCGCGCAATTGATCGTGACCACGCCAAGCGAGCCGGTCTGCTCGGCCGAACCGAACAGGCCGTTGCCGCGCTTCAAGAGTTCGCGCAGATCGAGCTGCAGGCGGCAGCACATCGAGCGCACCATCTGCGGCTCCAGATCGGAGTTCAGGAAGTTCTGGAAATACGGCAGGCCGTACTTGGCGGTCATTTCGAACAGTAGATCGGTATTCGGGTGCTCCCACGGAAAATCGTTGGTGATGTTGTAGGTCGGGATCGGGAAGGTGAACACCCGGCCCTTGGCATCGCCTTCCATCATCACTTCGATATAGGCCTTGTTGATCATGTCCATTTCTGGCTGCAGATCGGCATAGGTGAACGGCATTTCCTCGCCGCCGACGTACGGAATCTGCTCGCGCAGGTCTTCCGGGCAGATCCAGTCGAAGGTCAGGTTGGTGAACGGCGTCTGCGTGCCCCAGCGGCTCGGCACATTCAGGTTGTAGATCAACTCCTGAATGAATTGCTTCACTTGGATAAACTTCAGGTTATCCGTGCGAATAAATGGCGCCATATAGGTATCAAACGAGCTGAACGCCTGCGCACCGGCCCATTCATTCTGCAGGGTGCCAAGGAAATTGACGATCTGGCCGATGGCAGCAGAAAAATGCTTGGGCGGCTTGGCTTCAACTTTGCCAGGCACACCGTTGAAACCTTCGTGCAGCAGGCGGCGCAGCGACCAGCCGGCACAATAACCTGAGAGCATGTCCAGATCATGGATATGCACTGCGCCAGAGCGGTGGGCATTGCCGATTTCTGGTGGATAGACGTGATTCAGCCAATAGTTGGCGATCACCTTGCCCGAGGTATTCAGGATCATGCCGCCCAGGCTCCAGCCCTGGTTGGCATTAGCACTCACGCGCCAGTCGGATTGATCGAGGTATTCGTTGATACTGGATTCGACATCGACGACCGTGCGAATATCATTGCGCAGACGGGTATGCTGGGTACGGTAGGCAATATAGGCGCGAGCGGTTTTGATATGGTGCAGGCCAAGCAGGGTTTCTTCGACCACATCCTGGATGGTTTCAATGGCCGGGGTAATATCTTGCGGCAATTGCTCTACCACCAGTAATGCCAGACGCTCAGCCTTGACCGCATCGAACTCGCCGGTGGCGGCACCCGCCTTGACCAAGGCGGCGGCGATCTTCTTGATATCGAACGGCACAACACGCCCGTCGCGCTTCAAAATATATTGCGGCTGTCCGTCCATTCCCACCCCTCGATTTTTTTATACTTTTAAAAACACAATATATTGTGCCTTTATATCCACCGCGACACCAAATAGAGTGCGCTTGATAACAATCAATTCCTGACGGACTCAACTCCAAAGAGTACCCAACTTATCCCCAAAGATATCGACAGGTCCAGCACGGCCAAAGCGTGTCAGGCTGTTAGGTGTAGCGCAAAATGCTAAAAAAATAGGCACCAGACGCCAGAATTTGCCTGTGGTTCGAAATTTCATACGCCACGAAGGGCTCGCCATAAAGGTAACAATTCCAGCATGCCAGGTCTAAACTGAGGCAATAGGTAAGCGGGCAGTTACGCTGAGCGAATGGGGCCAAAACATGGATCAGAATGAAGATAACTGGCTGGAAGATGATCTGACTGACACGCCGCAACCCACAATGCCGCCATGGAACGTGCTGGTGGTGGACGACGAACCGGATATTCATCAGGTTACAAAGCTGGCACTGGCCAACATCGATTTTCTGGGCCGCCCACTCAATATCATCAGTAGCTACAGCGGGGCGGAAGCCCTTGACGTTCTGCGTACGAATAAAGACATCGCGCTGGTATTGCTTGATGTGGTGATGGAATCGGAAAACGCCGGACTTGGCGTGGCACGGGCCATCCGCGAAGACCTGCACAACCATACGGTACGGATCATTCTGCGCACCGGACAACCCGGCGTAGCGCCGGAGCGCCAGGTTATTGAATCGTATGACATCAACGACTACAAAGCGAAAACCGAACTGACGCGCGACAAGCTATTTACCGCGGTACTGGGTACGCTGCGCTCCTACAACGACATCATGACCATCGAACACCAGCGATCCATGCTGGAAGCCAATCGGCGCGGATTGCTGAAGGTCATCGAAGCTTCCAGTACGATATTCCGTCAGCAGTCGATCCGGCAATTCGCTCAAGGCGTACTGGAACAATTGCAGGCACTGCTGTTTTTCGAGCAAGAAGCATTGTATGTCGTGATTCAAGGCGGGCTCACTGCACTGACAGGGCAGGACGGTGAAATCAAGGTCATGTATGCCACCGGCGGTTATCAGCACTTATGCGGACAAGACCTTGATAATGGAGATCTCGAACGCTTCAAGAGCTCGATTGATCAAGCCATCCAGCAAGAACACAGTATTTACGCCCAGGACCATTTCATCGGTTTTTTCAAATCGCCGCATGGTCCGGTCAATCTCTTGATTATCGATGGCCCAGTCGCCCTGTCTCATCCCGATACCAGTCTGGTAGAGCTGTTCTGCCGCAATGTGTCGATTGCCTACGAAAACCTGATGCTGTCGCATGAAATCGAGGACACCCAGCGCACCATCATTTATCAACTTTCCGAAGTCATCGAGCACCGCTCTCCCGATACGGGCAACCACATCCGCCGCATGGCTGAATATTCCTGGCTGCTGGCAAAAGCCATGGGACTAACAGATGAGGAGGCATCCATCGTTCGCGCGGCCAGTCCATTGCACGATGCCGGCAAAGTTGCCATTCCCGATGCGGTACTCAACAAACCTGGCCCCTTCACACCCGAAGAGCGCAACATCATGGATGGACATGCCGAGATGGGTTACCTGCTATTCAAGGAGGCCCGTCCACGCACACTGAAAATGGCCGCCATGATTGCGCATGAACACCACGAAAAATGGAATGGACAAGGCTATCCACAGGGCTTGTCTGGCGAAGCGATTTCTTTGGCCGGGAGGATCGTTGCCCTGGCAGATGTGTACGATGCCCTGTCCCAGGCACGATGCTACAAAAAACCCTGGCCACAAGAAGACGTTCTCAACGCGATCCGCGCCGGGCGAGGCACGCAATTCGATCCGGACGTGGTGGATGCATTCTTTCGAGTTCTGCCACAAATCGATGAGGTTCGACTGCGTTTTGCCGAAAACCGGGAACAAGAAACTGACCATCCCGGCACGTAAATCTTAGAAACACCTACGCCTACCGACAGCAAAAAAGTCCGATCGTTGTTCGATCAGCATTGGCGCCCGCCGGATTCATGCACCATAGTAAAAAAAACTCCTTGTGTGCTTCGGCCATGCACCCGCCTAACCAACTCCTCGCCACCTTGTCCAAACTGCGTCCGTTCCTGCTGACGCTGCTGGGTGGGTTGTTGCTTGCCGGATTGCTGGTCATGGGATTCAGCCGGGTGATTCAAGGAGAGGCCCAGGAACAATTGAACCGAATCACCGAACAGGCCACACAACAGATTGAGAGCCGGTTGAACGAACAAGGGGAGGTATTACGCGGCTTGCAGGGCGCATTCATCGCCAATCCCGACCTCAAGCCGGAAACATTCCAGGCTATTCTGGATAATCAAAACATCCTGACTCGCCTTGCCGGTTTTATTGCGATCGGATTTTCCCGTCAGGTTGAACACGATCAACTTCAGACTTTCACCACGGCGGTGCGTGACCCCCGCAGCAAACGCGCCACCGCTTATCTGGGCTATACGGTCCATCCTGATACTGGACTGGCTCACACGCAACCGGTGGATTACCTCTATCCCGTCAACACAGCCACCGCCGATTACCTTGGGCTCGATCTGTTAAGCCTGACGGAAAACCGCAGCGCACTGGCCCTGTCCCGCGATGAAGGTCGCGGCATGACCAGCCCACCGTTCATACTCGGCCGGCAAACGAATGCGCCTCTAGGTTTCATGATGCATTACCCGGTATACACCGCCGGGCCCAAGCCTTCGAATACGGCAGAGCGGCGGTCACGCTACCGCGGATCGCTGACGGCTATATATCACGTAGATCAGATGCTGTCCGGTATGGATGCTGCCTTGCAAAAAAAATTAACGCGAATACGGCTCTACGATACCGGCGGCGAAATAGATCGCGCCACCCGTCGCCCAGAAGCACAACTCGTCGAGACCCGAATTCAACCCAATCATCCGGGCACACTCTTGTGCAGCAATAAATTGATCAACATGCCTGGTCGGCAATGGCGACTGGAATTATGTGCAACCCCTTGGGGAATTGCGCCGCAATATCAGGGCGGATTGTGGCTAACGGCACTGGCCAGTATGGGCATCACCCTCCTACTCGGCACACTCCTGCAAACAAAAAAGAATGCCGTGGACCGCGCCAGGCAATGGGCGCTGGATCTCACGGCCAATTTCCAGCAACGTGAAATCCAATGCCAGCAATTAATGGCCATCGCCGACCAGATCAGCGACTTCATTGTGATCCGCAATACAAACGGTCAGATTAACTATGCCAATCAGTCCGCGCAAAACCGCTTTGGCCGCGAAGACAAGCCGCTGGATCAATTCGACGAGCCTCTGCTCCTTTCCGCCGAATTGGGGGAATTGAACACACCATTGCACACCACCAGTAGCCACTGCGACACCAACGGCACCATTCACCACTACGAAGTGATCGTGATCCCGTTGCAGGATGCCGACAACCAATCTCTCGGCACAGGCTTGCACGCCCGCGAGATCACCCGGGAGATTGAACAAAACGATGAGTTACACCAGCAGAATGAACGGCTCGCTGATTTAATGACCCTTTCAAACGATTGGGTTTGGGAACAGGACGAAGAAGGACGATTTACCCACGTAACCGGTGGTTTTTTCAAAATCCATGAGGTCAATCCAGCCCATAGCGTCGAGCTTGGCCCGGGAGAACTGGCGCAAGCCGGATTGAGCGAAGCGCAATGGATCAGTCACCGCAAAGCGCTTGATGCGCATCAGCCTTACCGGGATTTCACTTTTATCCTGCGCAACGGCAACGACCCCTTGGTGATCAGCCTGTCCGGCAAGCCGGTTCTGGACAAAGCGGGTTATTTTGTCGGCTACCGGGGCATCGGGCGCGACATCACTGCATTACACCAGGCACGACTCAAAGTCCTGGCAGAAAAACAGCGACTGATCGCCATCCTGGAATCGCTTTCTGACGGCGTGATCACCACCGATCTGGCAGGTCGCGTCGATTATCTGAATCCCGTCGCCATTGCACTCACAGGCAGAGAGGCGCAAGAAGCACTCAACCTGCCCATCGAACAAGTCTTTCAGGTGATTGATCCGGTAACCCGATTGCCACTGCCCTGCCTGCCACGCCAAACGCTCGCCACCAGTCATGCCCCTCTGCGACACCGCACCGCTGTCCTGCTCAATCGATTTGGCCTGACTTTCACGATTCAGGAAGCCGTGGCCTGTATTCTTGATGAGAAAGGCGATGCCAGCGGCAGTGTGGTGGTCTTCCGTGACCAAAGTCATTGGCTTGATCCCATCACGCTTCCTGACTAATTTCCCCGTCCCGTATTCATCCCAGCGATAAATTCACGGTTTTGGAATACCCACATCTTGTTTAATGGTAAATTAACCTTACAATAGCTAGGGAAACCCCTAATCAAATAGGTCACCCGGCCTGACCAATGCCCCTGCACCGGAGAATCCGATGTTTCGCATATTGCTGGCCTTTACCTCCCTGCTGTTTTTAATCGAACTGGCACACGCCGACCCCAGCCGGTTGGCTCGGGTACAATCTTCCAAGATACTGCGCGTCTGTATCTGGCCCGATTATTACGGCATTACCTACCGTAACCCCAGAACCCAACAACTTTCCGGCATCGATATCGACCTGGCCCAGGCACTTGCCAGTGATCTGGGCGTCTCCCCGGTTTTTGTCGATAGCAATTTTGCGCGACTGATCGACGACATCGAACAGGATCGTTGCGACATTGCCATGTTTGCCGTCGGCGTACTGCCGCAACGCGCAGAAAAACTGAGCTTCAGTCATCCCTATCTGCAAAGCGACATTTATGCGATCACCACGCAAACCAATCGCCGCATCAAGAACTGGGATGACATCGACAAACCTGGCGTGGCAGTTGCCGTCGCCAAAGGCACACTGCACGAAACGGTGATGCGCGAAAAACTGAAGCATGCCTCGCTGGAGATACTCGACAGCCCGCATGCCCGGGAACAGGAAGTGGAATCCGGTCGCGCCGATGTCTTTATGACCGACTACCCCTATAGCCGGCGCATGCTGGAAACCACGGATTGGGCTCGCCTGGTCGCACCTTCCGGGGTTTACCAACTAACGAGTTACGCTTATGCCATGCAGAAGGGCGACCTTGTCTGGCTGGCACGAATCGAACAATTCGTGAGTGATATCAAGCGAGATGGGCGGCTGCTCGCAGCAGCCAAGCGCCAGAAACTTGACGCCATCGTGGTGAATCACTGAGCTTGCAGGAGCCATCCGGTGTTTGATTTTCGCCATAAAAACATCCGCTGCCTATTTATCGGCATCGTTACCAGCATGGTGCTCTCCATGCTGGCGGCGAGCGGCTATGCAATATGGTTGTTGCAAAAACAGAAAATCGACAGCGGCCTGAATCTGGTCTCCATTCAGGCCCGCGTCTTCGAGGATTACCTGACCCAGAGCTTCAACAACATTGATGTCGCACTCAAAAATGCCCCGGTCATTCTGGAATCGGGCATCCCGGCGAAAAATGCATTTACCCTTGCCTTGCACAACGTGCCCTACCTGCGCTCGCTTGCACTGATCGATAAAAATGGCTTCGTCGTGTCAAGCTCGCACCCGGAAGATGTCGGCAAAAAAATCGATACCGCCAATTTCCTGCCGCGAATGACTACCCCGACCGAAGTATTTCGCATCGGTGTTCCCTGGATAGGCAGGCATCTGAATCAAGGGGAACCCACCACACCGGAAAAACCAGCAGCACCCGATGCGCTGGTTTTTTTGCCTGTGATGAAAATCGTCTTCATCCATCAGCAAGCATTTACTTTTCTGGCGACCGTCAATACGGATTATTTCATCAACCAATTCAGCCAGCTTATTGCCCCGGATGCGGGACATATCGAGCTATTCCGGCTGGATCGCACGCTGCTGTTTTCGACCGATGAACGTAGACACCCCGGGATACGCCTCGACTTGCTGCCCGGAGAACATGGCGATACCGCACATCCCGCCGTTTTCGAGCACACCCTGGCAGGACGCGCCACGTTGACCGCCTACCAGGCTTCACGGATTTTTCCGTTTGCACTGCATATTCATCTGGACCGCGAAGTACTACTGGCGCAATGGCAAAAACAGATGCGCATCCTGCTGGCCGTGATCGGCCTGTCGATTTTTGCCGTCATCGGTCTTTCCGTCTTCATCTACAACCGCCTGCTGCACACTGCGCAAATTCAGGCAGCAACAGACGAGCAGCTCAGCCTGTCGGCGCAAGTATTCAAATCCAGCGCGGAAGCCATTTTTATTGCCACCGCGGCCATGCGCATTTTTTCGGTCAACCGTGCGTTCAGTGACATCACCGGCTACTCGGCCAGCGAAGTGATCGGACAATCGCCCGCCATGCTTTACGCCTGCCCTGAAGACAATGAAAGCGATCCCAAGCCGGACTGGACCGTGGTCGGCAAAAACCAGCCGTGGGTAGGTGAAGTCTCCCATCGCCGCAAAAACGGGGAAATTTACCCGGCTTATCTGACCATTTCCTGCATCCAGGACGAGACCGGGACCGTCACGCACTACATCGGCGTATTCTCCGATGCCACCGAACGCAAGATCAGCGCGCGCTTTCGTTTTCTTTCCGAACACGATTTCCTGACCGGCTTGGCCAACCGCAGGCTGCTTGAAGAGCATATCGAACAAGCTATCGCACGAATCGAACGGCATGGTGGCCGTTTCGGCGTGCTATTCCTCGACCTCGACCACTTCAAGCAGATCAACGATACGCTCGGGCACCATATCGGCGACTTGCTGCTGAAAGAAGTCGCCGCCAGGATGCAAACTTGCGTGCGCGCCACGGATACGCTTTGCCGCCAGGGTGGCGACGAATTCCTGCTGATGATCGATCAAATCGACGATCCGGCAGCCGCCACCCATGTCGCAGAGAAACTGATTTCCGCGGTCAGCCAGCCCTACCAAATCGAGGGACACCTTTTGGATATCACGACCTCGATTGGCATTGCCCTGTGCCCGGAGGATGGCCTGGACGTCACCACACTGACCCATCGCGCCGATGTGGCCATGTACCAGGCAAAGCAGCACGGCCGTAATCATTTCGCCTTTTACCATTCGCTGATGGAATCGCTGAGCTGAAAAACACGGTTCCGGCAAGCCAAAACATCAGCAGAAAACCGCCTGCTCCGCCCGACTCTATCGGCAATCTGCCACAATTCCCTATCCTGCCTCCATGCATCCGGTAAAATGGTTGGTTCCACTGCAACCGGCCACATCAGTCATGTACCGCCCCGCCCCCGACCAGCCCATGATCCGCATTCGCGGTGCTCGTACGCACAACCTCAAGAATGTGAACCTCGATATCCCCCGCGGCAAGCTGGTGGTCATCACCGGGCTTTCCGGCTCTGGCAAATCGTCGCTCGCCTTCGATACGCTGTATGCAGAAGGGCAGCGCCGCTATGTCGAATCGCTTTCAGCCTATGCGCGACAATTTCTGCAGCTGATGGAAAAACCGGATGTCGATCTGATCGAAGGGCTTTCGCCGGCCATTTCAATCGAACAGAAAGCCACCAGCCATAACCCGCGCTCGACCGTGGGCACCGTCACCGAAATCCACGATTACCTGCGCTTGCTGTTTGCGCGCGTTGGCACGCCGTATTGCCCGGAACACGGCCAGGCGCTGGAAAGCCAGACCGTGAGCCAGATGGTCGATCACGTGCTGGCGCTGCCGGAAGAAACCAAGCTGATGATCCTGGCGCCCTTGATCGTCGGGCGCAAGGGCGAGAATCTGGACCTGTTCGACGAGCTGCGCGCGCAGGGATTTGTGCGGGCACGCATCGATGGCGAAGTCTTCGAGCTGGACGAAACACCGAAGCTCGACAAGAACAAGAAACACACCATCGAAGTGGTGATCGACCGCCTGAAGGTGCGCGCCGACCTGCAGCAGCGCCTGGCCGAATCATTCGAAACCGCTTTGCGCCACGCCGAAGGGCGCGCGATTGCCGTGGAAATGGATAGCGGCAAGGAACACTGGTTCTCGGCCAAGTTTGCCTGCCCGGTGTGCAGCTACAGTCTGCCCGAACTCGAACCGCGCCTGTTCTCGTTCAACAACCCGATGGGCGCCTGCCCCAAGTGCGATGGACTGGGTCATATCACCTTCTTCGATCCGAAGCGCATTGTCGCGCATCCGGATCTGAGCCTTGCCAGCGGTGCCATCAAGGGCTGGGATCGACGCAACCAATTCTATTTCCAAATGCTCACCGGCATTGCCGAGCATTATGGCTTTGACGTGAACCTGCCATGGAACCAGCTGCCGGCCGAATCGCAAGAGGCAATCCTGCACGGCTCCGGCAATGAACATATCCGTTTTGCCTACATGAACGAACGCGGCCAGAAAGTGGAACGTCTGCATGCATTCGAGGGCATCGTTCACAATCTGGAACGGCGCTACAAAGAAACAGATTCGATGGCAGTACGCGAAGAGCTGGCCAAATACCAGAACAACCAGGCCTGCCCGCACTGCGGCGGCGCACGGCTGCGCAAGGAAGCACGCCACGTACTGATCGGCGGACAGAACCTGCATCGCATCGCGCAGCTCTCGCTGAAGGATTGCGCGCAGTTCTTCGACACACTGCAACTGGAAGGCGCCAAGGCGCAGATCGCCGAACGCATCGTCAAGGAAATCAGCAGCCGCCTGGGCTTCCTGGTCAACGTCGGTCTCGATTACCTGTGCCTGGAACGCTCGGCCGACACGCTCTCCGGCGGCGAAGCCCAGCGCATCCGCCTGGCCAGCCAGATCGGCTCCGGGCTGACCGGCGTGATGTACGTGCTGGACGAGCCTTCGATCGGCCTGCACCAGCGCGACAATGACCGCCTGCTGGGTACGCTGCACCGCCTGCGCGATCTCGACAACACCGTGATCGTGGTCGAACACGATGAAGATGCAATCCGCATGGCCGATTATCTGGTCGACATGGGCCCCGGTGCCGGAGAACACGGCGGTGAAGTGCTGGCTGCCGGTTTGCCTGAAGACATCATGGCCGAACCGCGCTCGATCACCGGCCAGTTTCTTTCCGGGCTGCGCAAGATCGAAACCCCGACGACCCGGCGCCAACCCGATCCGGAAAAGTGGCTCACGCTCAAGGGCGCCAGCGGCAACAATCTGAAAAACGTCGAGATGGCATTGCCGGTCGGACTGATGGTCTGCGTGACCGGGGTTTCCGGCTCGGGCAAATCCACGCTGATCAACGATACCTTGCATGTGATCGCCGCACGCGACCTGAACGGCGCCAGCGCCGAACCTGCGCCATTCCAGTCGATTCACGGCCTGGAGCATTTCGACAAGGTAATCAATGTCGACCAATCGCCGATTGGCCGCACCCCTCGTTCGAACCCGGCTACCTATACCGGCCTGTTCACGCCGATCCGCGAGCTGTTCGCTGGCGTGCCGATGTCGCGCGAGCGCGGCTACGGCCCGGGGCGCTTCAGCTTCAACGTGAAGGGCGGGCGCTGCGAAGCGTGCCAGGGCGATGGCGTATTGAAGGTGGAAATGCACTTCCTGCCGGATATCTACGTGCCGTGCGATGTCTGCCACGGCAAACGCTACAACCGCGAATCGCTGGAAGTCACCTACAAGGGCAAGACCATCCACGAAGTGCTGGAAATGACCGTGGAAAACGCGCTGGAATTCTTCAGCGTTGTCCCGGTCGTCGCGCGCAAGCTGCAAACGCTGATGGATGTCGGTCTGGGCTATGTCCGTCTGGGACAGTCGGCCACCACGCTCTCCGGCGGCGAAGCGCAGCGCGTGAAGCTGGGGCTGGAACTCTCGAAGCGCGACACCGGCCGCACGCTCTATATCCTGGACGAACCAACCACCGGCCTGCACTTCCACGATATCGACCTGCTGCTGGTCGTGCTGCGTCGCCTGCGCGAACACGGCAATACCGTGGTGGTGATCGAGCACAATCTCGACGTGATCAAGACGGCCGACTGGCTGATCGATCTCGGACCCGAAGGCGGTGCCGGCGGTGGGCAGATCATCGCCTGCGGCACGCCGGAAGACGTGGCAAAGAACCCGGCCAGCCATACCGGGCATTATCTGGCGCGGATGCTGACCACGGGCTGACAAATCCGCACATCGCAACACCTCCGGATATTGGTCAAGCCAATATCCGGACCGTTTCAAAGACGCCCAGTTGAATGATTAAACCCGAGATATAGCGCTAGCCGATCCAGCCGGCGCAGAAGTCCGGATAGTCCGGATTCATCAGGCCAGAAACCCGCATCCTGCGAATTTCATCAAGGATATTTTTCGTCGCCAGCGCCAGGTCATTCTGGCCGCAAATTGCCGATACCACCGCTACGCCATGGGTCCCGGCGGCAAACAAAGGGGCGCAATTTCCGGCATGGATACCGCCAATGGCCACCACTGGCAGCGGGGCCACCTTGACCAGTTCACCAAACAACGGCAGGCCGATCACTGCCGCCGCATCAAGCTTGGTGCCCGTGGGATACACCGGGCCGATACCCAGATAATCGACCCATTCATGCGGGACATCTGCCAGCTGGACCGCATTCGAAACCGACAAACCCAGCAGTTTGCGCGGCCCGATCAGTCTTCGCACCACAGTCACCGGCAGATCGGATTGCCCGACATGCACGCCTGCCGCATCCACCGCCAGCGCCACATCGATATGGTCATTGATGATCAGTGGCACACCGAATGGATCAAGCACCATTTTGAGCGCAGCCGCCGTTTCCAGCCACTGACGTTTCTTCCACTTCGGCGCCCGCAACTGAACCATGCTCGCACCGTGTTGCGCCGCCACCCGAGCTGTTTCCACCATGCCTTGCGGCCCGCCGCACAGGTCGGGGTCAAGCACCAGATACAACGAGAGATCGAACGATTTCATGCCGATCATGGCAGCAGTTCCTCAGGACTCAGCTGATAAAGCGCATCAAGAAAATCGACCTTGAACGAGCCCGGACCGCGACTCCTAAGTGCAGCGCGCTCGCCGCAAATACCGGCGACGGCACAAGCGGCAGCCACAGCATTCAAGCGATTCGGCGCCTGCGCGGTAAAAGCGGCGACCAGTGCCGACAATGCACAGCCGGTTCCGACCACGCGGGTCATGACCGGGTGCCCCCACGGCGTGGCCCAAGTGGTGACGCCATCGGTAATAAAGTCTGTTTCACCGGTCACCGCCACAACAGCACCGGTTGTTTTTGCCAGTTGCGTTGCGGCAGCCAATGCCGCATTCGAACCCGCAGTGCTGTCGACACCACGTCCGCCGCCTTCAAAACCAGCCAGGGCGAGAATTTCCGATGCGTTGCCTCGGATCGCTGCCGGTTGCTGGGTCAGAAAACGCCGGCATGCGGCAGTACGGTAATCGAGCACACCCACTGCTACTGGATCAAGCGTCCACGGCACTCCCGCCCGATTGGCGGCAACGACAGCCTGCTCCATCGCCGCCAACCGCGCCGGATAGAGCGTGCCGACATTGACCATGACGGCACCGGACATCGCTGCGAATGCGCCCACTTCTTCTTCGGCCACGATCATCGCCGGTGCAGCTCCCACGGCCAGCAGCACGTTGGCGGTGATTTCCTGCACCACTTCGTTGGTCAGCAGATGAACCAGCGGCGAGGCTGCGCGCAGGCGGCGCAATTCCTCGGCAATAAGTTCTACGGGTAAATTTTGCACCATCTTGGCTGAGTTCCTTTGCAATTTTTCGGACAAAAATCCGCATGCCCATGATGAAACCGAACAGATTACACCTGCCCAAGGTTTGTTTTTTGCGTGAACACAACTGTGTTGTCAGAATGAATGCCCATTGCATCCTGTTCACGCAGAAACCACCGTGTTTAATTGTGTTGCCGCCTCAAAAAAAGTCCGCTTTATCGCCGAATCCAGAGCGACCCAGGCCATCCCAACCCGGGAGTGATGATCGGGCAAGCACAATTCACGCACCGCTACATGATCCGGCTTCGCAGCCATCGCCAGCCTGGGAATAATGCCGATTCCCATGCCGGCAGCAATTAATGCGATCATCGTGGTGAACTCGCCCAGCTCCTGCAGTATCTGCAAGGTCAGTCCATTGCGTTTGAGCGCCTGCAAGAATTCGTCGTAAAACCCGGGAGCGAAGCGTCGAGCCAGGATGAATGTGGGGTAATCGACCAAATCCAGCGGCATGATGACTTCGTTCGCGCACAAAGGGTGATTTTCCGGCAAGACCACGATGAAAGATTCTTCCAGCACCGGATGCGTTGAAACCAGCTTGTTCTCTATCGGCAGGCGGATAAATCCGAAGTCGAGCTTGTTTTCTTTAAGCGCAGCCAACTGATCCGGGCTCGGCATATCCTTGAGTTCCAGCTCGATCAACGGATATTGCGCATGCAGTTCACGAATGAGCCGGGGCAGATAGTAGGGTAACAATGACGACACAAAACCGAGGCGGATCAGACCGATTTCACCGTTATCGGCCGATTTTACCCGTTGCATGGCACGCTGCGCCTGGGCCAGCGTGGCTTGGGCTTCGGGCAGGAATATTTTCCCTGCGGCACTGAGTTCAACCTTGTGCCGGTCGCGATCGAATAGCGCGACGCCAAGCTCCTCTTCAAGCACCTTGATTTGCATGCTCAGCGCCGGCTGCACAATACACAAGCGCCCGGCCGCCCGGCCAAAATGCAGCTCCTCGGCAAGCACAACAAAGGAGCGCAGCGTTTTCAGTTCCATTCCTTTTCCCCTTTTGCCGCCATGCACACCCCGGCTGCACGCTATTGTGCCAGAGAGAATATCTCCCCCTGTCTTATGATCATAAATTTTGATCACAAAAATCAAAAATGGCTATTGGTACTTCCATGGCTTGGCGATTTATAAATGCAGACTAAATCGACTAGCGGCATAGCTCGAACTACCCGACCAGTCAATTCAATCAAGTTCATTTATAAACAGGTGGAGAAAATGGAAATGCATACAGGAACTGATCTTTTTAGCCTGCAAGGTCGGCGCGCATTGATCACGGGATCAGGGCAGGGAATCGGTCTGGCCTTGGCTTACGGGCTGGCACGCTCTGGCGCTACAGTGATCATCAATGATTTGGACGAAGCACGCGCCAAGGCAGCTACCGACAAGCTGGTCAGTGAAGGCTTTAAGGCCGAATACGCCGTATTTGATGTGACCAAGCAGCAAGCGGTCGTTGAAGCGGTGGACCGTATCGAGAAAACTGCCGGTCCTATCGATATCCTGATCAACAACGCCGGCATTCAGCGCCGCGCGCCACTGGAAGATTTCACCAGCGAGCATTGGGATGCCATCGTCGGCATCAATCTATCCAGCGTGTTCTATGTTTCGCAAGCCGTTGCCAAGCACATGATCCCGCGCCAGAAGGGCAAGATCATCAATATCTGCTCGGTGCAAAGCATGCTGGCCCGCCCGACCATTGCCCCTTATTCCGCCACCAAAGGCGCGGTCGTCATGCTCACCAAGGGCATGTGTACCGACTGGGCCAAATACGGCATTCAAGCCAACGGCATTGCCCCAGGTTACTTCATCACCGAGCTGACCAAACCGCTGGTTGAAAACGAGGAATTTTCCAGCTGGCTGTGCAAACGCACACCGGCCAACCGCTGGGGAAACGTTGAGGAATTGGCAGGTGCAGCGGTATTCCTGGCTTCAGAAGCCGCCAACTTTATCAACGGCCAAGTCATCTATGTTGATGGCGGGCTGACTAGCTGCGTATAAGGCATAGCGTTTCTGGCTGCCGATCATCACATAAGCGGTAGCCAACAAAAGTTATTCCGCATCATGCCGCGCCACCGGGCGCGGCTTCTGAATTTTCAAGCGGGAGCATCCCATGGAAGCAAAAGCCTGCGTCTTGCACGCTGAAAAAGATCTGCATATTGAAAATGTCCCGGTCGCCGAAATGGCGGAGGACCAGGTGCTGGTGCGCATCGGTGCCGGTGGCATTTGTGGCTCCGACCTGCATTACTACTTGCATGGCGGTTTTGGCGTGGTTCGCGTCAAGCAACCTATCGTGCTGGGCCATGAAGTGGCCGGCACGGTTGAAGCCGTCGGCAGCAAGGTTACCCGCGTCAAGGCTGGTGACCGCATCGCATTGAATCCAAGCCGTCCGTGCGGCAAATGCAAGTTCTGCCAGGCCGGCGAACAGCATCATTGTCTGGATATGTGGTTCTACGGTAGTGCAATGCGTACGCCGCACAGCCAGGGGGCTTTCCGCGAGCTGATCGTCGCCGAGGAATACCAGTGCGAACCGGTCGGCGACAAAGTCTCACTCGGAGAAGCTGCCTGCTGCGAACCGCTGTCGGTTGCCTTGCATGCGGTCAAGCAAGCCGGCAATCTCGCCGGCAAGAAGGTGCTGGTCACCGGCTCCGGTCCGATCGGTGCCTTGGTCGTCGCTGCCGCCCGTTATGCCGGTGCGCTCGAAGTCGTTGCAACCGACCTGCACGATGCCGCACTGGCCAAGGCTGTGGAAATGGGGGCGACCCGTACGGTAAACGTGTCGATTGAACCGGGTCTGAAAGCGGACGAGTTCACTGCAGACAAGGGTTACTTCGATGTTGCCATCGAATGCACCGGTGCGGGTCCGGTCTTGAAGGATGTCATCCCGGCACTGCGGCCGCGCGGCACCATCGTGCAGGTCGGCGTGGCCGGCGAAGTGCCGATTCCGATTGGTGTGATTGTGGGCAAGGAAATCAGCCTGGTCGGTGCCTTCCGTTTCAATACCGAATACGCCCTGGCTGCCCGCTTGATCAAGGAAGGGCGCATCAATGTGAAGCCGATCATCACCGCCACGCTGCCTGTCGAGCGTGCCGTGGAAGCGTTCGAACTGGCTTCGGATCGTCGCTCGCAAATGAAAGTGCAGTTGACGTTCTGACGAGCGGTTTCCGGCAAAGAGAGGGCTGCTCATTGCCGGAAACCTGCCCCGCCAAGCCATCAACAAAACATGAACACTCTCCGGGCCGGATCGCCGACAAACCTCAGCAGCAGAAGTCCCCGAACGGAGACTTCAACAACTCGAAGCGAAAAATAACGGCATTCTCCATCCTGCGCAGACCCATCCAGTTATTTGCTCACTGAAGAAAAATCGCCATTCCAGCCGCTGGTTGCAATTCGCAACTGATCTGGCCCAATCCGGGTCAGGATAAATTTCCCGCCTCCACCCAAAGCCTGGCGCAACAACCAGCTAGCCGCCGGGCCCAGCCGGATTTGCTCCGCGGTAAACCGGGTTTCGATTTCCGCACCAATCTTGCAAACAACACCGGCACTCTCGGCCCACAAACCTTCTCTGGTCTTGATGAACTCCAGGAAAAGCCCGCCGTTCTTTTCAACGATAGAAACCATCAGGGGTTTGCCATCATCCATCGAGGTCTCTTCCCATCGCAACGGAAATGCCTGATCGCCCATGATCCCGCGCAATTCGTCAATCGTGGCGGCGCACGCTGGCGACGCCTGAACATGCTCGGTAAATGTCAGTAGCAGAACGAGCAAAAACCATTTACAGCCTGGGGACGGTTTCATTTTCGTCGGTGGCGTGAGCAGGGAAGTGACTACTCTATGCGTTTTACATGAACTATTTATGGCGTTCGCCGCTCTCTTGGCTGATTGGCCCGACATCCAGCCGCAGTCATCCTCGCGCTGACCGAATCCCGCACCGCAACCAACAAGAACGGGGAATTGTAGCTATTAACAAACACCGGACCACCCCCGCATAATGCTTCCATTTGAAAGCTGCACGCCTTCAAAACCGAAGTCAATGCCGATGTACATCTTGGCGAATCACCCACTGGAGTCTAGACATGATCGATCTTTACTACTGGACCACGCCCAACGGGCACAAGATCACGCTGTTCCTTGAAGAAGCCGGTCTGCCCTACCGTATCGTGCCGGTACATATTGGCCGCGGCGAGCAATTCAAGCCCGAATTCCTGCGTATCGCGCCGAACAACCGCATTCCGGCCATCGTCGATCATGCCCCTGCGGATGGCGGCGAGCCACTCCCGATCTTTGAATCCGGCGCGATCCTGCTTTACCTCGCCGACAAAATCGGCCGCTTCATCCCGCAGAACTTGCGCGGTCGGAGCGAGACACTACAGTGGTTATTCTGGCAAATGGCCGGGCTTGGACCGATGGCAGGGCAAAACCACCATTTCAGTCAATACGCGCCGGAAAAACTGCCCTACGCGATTGAGCGCTACGTGAAGGAAACCGCGCGGTTGTATGGCGTGCTGAACAAGCATCTGGGCGATGGGCGTGAATTCATTGCTGGCGACTACTCGATTGCCGATATGGCTTGCTATCCCTGGATCGTGCCGTACGAGCGCCAGCAGCAGAAACTGGAAGACTTCCCGCATCTTGCGCAGTGGTTCGAACGCATCCGTACACGCCCCGCGACTGAACGCGCCTATGCACTGGCCAAGGAGATCAATACATCCCCGGTTGTTGATGATACAGCGAAGAAAATCCTGTTCGGTCAGGATGCCTCGACTTCACGTTGACACCCAAGATCGCAGCGCAACCACCGGCAAACGTTACTCTGCACCAAGGCGTTCGCTGATGAAATCCAGGAAGCAGGCCACTCGCGCGGCAAGTTGCGTGTTACGGTAGTAAACCGCATGGACCGGCTGGCGCACCTCCACGGTGTCTTGTGACAAAACTTGCAGTAGAACGCCGCGCGCCTGATCGGCCAACGTCATGAAATCGGCGAGGCAAACGATACCGGTTCCATTCACGGCCAACTGGCGCAGCGTCTCGCCGCTGGATGCACGCACGGCCGGGGCAATGCGCAGGCAATCACCGTGCGGCCCCCGCAGTGGCCAATCATTGAGCGAATCAGGCTGATTGAAACCCAGCAGTACGTGATTGGCGACCAGATCGCTAATGTTTGTCGGTCGGCCATGCGCCTTGAGATAGGCCGGGCTAGCCAGCACGCGCAGACGATTACTGCCCAATACGCGTGCGTGCAATGTCGAATCGCGTAGCGGCCCGATACGAATCGCCACGTCGGTATCTTCTTCCAGCAGATCGATTACCAAGTCATTGGTGTTGAGTTCAAGTTCAATCAGTGGGTAACGAAGCCGGAACTCCGGTATCAGCGGCACAATCACGTGCAGCATGAATGGCATGGCCGCATTCACGCGCAGCCGCCCTGCCGGTTGTTCTCGGTGCACGATCAGCAGCTCCTCCGCCTCATCCAGCGAAGCCAGAGCAATGCGTGCATGCGCCAAAAACCGTTCGCCTTCTTCGGTCAGACCCAAGCGTCGAGTAGTACGGTGCAACAGCGTGGTATCGAGCTTGGCTTCGAGACGGCGCAGCGCGCGGCTGACGCCCGACACGGTCTGCTTCAGTTGCTCTGCGGCAGCAGTGATGGAGCCGCTGTCTACCACGGTACGAAAGGCGATGAGCTCTTCCAGCGTGCTTTTCATCTGCGCCTCCTACTATTGATTTTCAAGCAAGTATCTTGTGCTTATACAGGGCTTATTGAGCAAGCTGCAAGCGTCCATACTGGCCATCGGCATTCACCCCATTCAAAGGAAAACACATGAACATCTTCATCACCGGCGCTGCCGGTTACATCGGCGGTTCGGTCGCCAGGCATCTGCAAGATGCAGGTCATACCCTGCGCGGACTGGTTCGCAACCCGGAACAAGCCGACCGTCTGGCCGCCCTCGGCATTGCACCAGTCCTCGGCACGCTGGATGACCACGATCTGCTTGTCCTTGAAGCACAGCAAGCCGATGCGGTCATCAACGCGGCCAGCAGCGACCATCGCGCCGCGGTTGAAGCCCTGCTGCATGGCTTGCGCGGTTCCGGCAAACCCTTTCTGCACACCAGCGGCTCCAGCGTAATTGGCGACGACGTTCAAGGCGATATCTTGTCCGAACATATTTTCGACGAGAACACGCCCTTCATCGTCGAACCGGGGAAACAGGCACGCCACGCTGTCGACAACCTGATCCTGTCTGCGGCCAAGGAAGGCGTACGCGCCATCGTGCTGTGCAACACCATGATTTACGGTACGGGCAACGGACTGCATGCCAACAGCGTGCAAATACCACCACTGGTAGAACAGGCACAAACCAGCGGCGTGGTACGTATCGTCGGCCGCGGCATCAACCGCTGGTCCAATGTACATATTCATGACGTGGCCACGCTGTACCAGATGGCGCTAGAGAAGGCACCCGCCGGCGCATTTTATTTCGTCGAAAACGGCGAGGCTTCTTACGCCGAAATTAGCGCAGCCATCGCACGCCGTCTTGATCTCGGCGCAGTCCAATCTTGGACTGTCGAGGAAGCCACGCGCGAATGGGGCGAAGGCCATGCGCGTTATTCTTTCGGATCAAACAGCCGCGTCCGCGCTGTCCGTGCGCGACGCGAGTTGGGTTGGACGCCGCAGCACATCTCGGTCACCGACTGGATCGAACACGATATGCTGATCGACTGAAATATCGAGATACTTATTGCGTTCAAAAGGAAATCCGCGCCTATACCCGTAGTCGCACACCTTTTTTCAATACCAATGTCATGCTTAGCCCAATGAAAAGCCCGGCCATCAATCGGTTAGCCGGGCTTTTATTACACTTATTATCCAAAGTGTAAATTAAAACGGAATGTCGTCCTCAAAATCATCAAATTTGGCAGCGGGCTTGCCTGCAGCCGGTGCCGGTCTGGCAGCCGCCGGTGCGGATTGTTGCGGTGCCGGGCTATATTCCTGGTTGTAATCTTCCGGACCGGATTGAGCGCCGCCCTGGCCACGCCCGCCCAGCATCTGCATCTGGTCGGCGATGATTTCGGTGCTATAGCGATCAGCGCCGGTATTTTTGTCCTGCCATTTGCGCGTTTGCAAACGGCCTTCCACATACACCGCCGAACCTTTTTTGAGGTACTGCGAGGCGATTTCCGCCAGTTTTCCGTACATCACGATATTGTGCCATTCGGTCCGTTCCTGCTTTTGGCCCGATTTATCGGTAAACCGGTCGGTCGTCGCAATGCTGAAATTGCATACGGCACCGCCGGAAGGCAGGAAGCGGTTTTCCGGGTCACGGCCCAGGTTGCCGATCAGCAGAACTTTGTTAAGTGATGCCATGTCAGTTAGTCTCCTCAATCAGTTCTTTGGCGCCAGCTTCGTTCCAGCCATCCTGAAGTACTTTAAGCAGCGCCACACGTTCTTCGGTCAATACAACGGCTTCAACCACGCCATCGATCTGGCGCAGTTTAGCAGAGAGCGCCGCCGGTTCGCCTTTCCAGTTCTCACCAATGTGGAACATCTGCATTTTCACAGGTTTTGGTGTCTGCATGCCCAGCGCCAGCAGCAGCCACACCGCCATCAATACGGCACAAAAAGCAAAGACCGATTCACTGCCCCATTGATGGTAGAGCCAGCCAGCCAAAGCGGAGCCGACAAACATGCTAAGCGATTGGCAGGTGTTGTACACCCCCATCGCCGTCCCTTTGGCATCGACCGGAGCGATCTTGGAAATCAACGATGGCTGGGTCGCTTCCAGAATATTGAATGCCACAAAATACAATACTAGCCAGAGCACGATACTGGAAAGGCTGGGTAGCCAGAGGGCCATGCCAATCTGCGCCACAAGCATCAAGGCGATGGAAAAAACGAATACGCCCTTGAGGTGATGCTTTTTTTCGCCATAAATAACTGCCGGCACCATCAAGACAAAGCCGCCCAGGACCACTGGCAGATAGACCTCCCAGTGATGCTGAATATCAATTCCACCCACCTTAGTCAAAATCAGCGGCAGTACCGTGAACATGGCCATTTGCGCCGCATGCAGCGCAAAAACACCATAGTTTAGTCGTTGCAATTGCGGATGACGCAGCACTGCCGGCAAGCGCGCCCGGCTGGTTTCAGTATCGGAATGGAAACGGGTAATAAGCGGCTGCGGAATATAAAATCGCACCGCCAGCATGGCGGCCAGCGCCAGCGCTGCGGTCAGCAGGAAGATGCCGGACAAGCCGATCCAGGAGGCAAGCTTGGGGGCAAGCACCAGGGAAACGGCAAAGGTCGTGGCAATGGATCCGCCGATCATGGCCATCGCACGGGTCCGATTTTCTTCTCGGGTTAAATCAGCCAGCAAGGCAGTCACAGCCGCAGAAATTGCACCGGCTCCCTGCACGGCACGGCCAAGAATCAACCAGCCAATATTGCTTGCCAGCGCACAGATCAGGCTGCCCAGCAGGAACAGCACTAGGCCCAGATAAATCACCGGCTTGCGCCCGATACGATCCGACCACATGCCCATCGGTAGTTGCAACAGAGCCTGGGTCAAACCAAAAGCACCAAAGGCCAAGCCGATCAGGACATGGTTATTCCCACCCGGCATGGCTCCGGCATACACCGCAAAAACCGGGAGAATGAGAAACATGCCCAGCATGCGCAAGGCATACAAACCGGCAAGCCCGGTGGCGGCACGGAGTTCAATTGGATTCATGTATCTTCCCGCTTACATCAGCACAACGTCGTACTGCTCTTGCGTATAGGCACTTTCCACCTGGAGGTAGATTGGCTTGCCGATAAAGTCTGCCAGCTCGGCCAGACTGGTCGATTCCTCATCCAGCAACATGTCGATCACATTCTGCGCCGCCAGAATGCGGTATTCGCGTGCATTGAACTGGCGAGCTTCGCGCAAAATTTCGCGCAAAATATCGTAGCAGACCGTTTGTGCCGTCTTGATTTCACCGCGGCCCTGACAAGTCGGACAGGGCTCGCACAGCACATGCGCCAGGCTTTCGCGCGTACGCTTGCGGGTAATCTCGATCAGGCCCAACGAGGTGAAACCAGACAGCGTGATCTTGGTCCGATCCGTAGCCAACGCCTTCTGCAGCTCGTCCAACACTGCTTTACGGTGATCCTCGTTATCCATGTCGATGAAATCGACGATGATGATGCCACCCAGATTGCGCAGTCTCAACTGCCGCGCAATCACGTGCGTCGCTTCCAGATTGGTCTTGTAGATGGTGTCGTCGAAATTGCGGTGCCCGACAAACCCGCCGGTATTGACGTCGATCGTGGTCATCGCTTCGGTCTGGTCCATGATCAGATAACCACCGAACTTCAGATTGACCCGACGCGACAGCGCTTTTTCGATCTCCGCCTCGATGCCATACAATTCGAACAGCGGGCGATCTCCGGTGTAATGCTTGACCCGAGGCAGCACATCAATCACAAACAGTTCGGCGAATTCGGTCATACGCTGAAAATTTTCGCGCGAATCGACCAAGACTTGCTCGGTTTCCGCAGTGACAATATCGCGCAACACGCGCAGCTGCAACGACAGATCCTGGAACAGCAGCGATTGCGCCGGCAGCGTTTGTGCTTTCTGGCGGATATCGGCCCAAATGCGGTTCAGGTAATCGATATCGGCTTTCAATTCTTCGTCGGTGGCATGCTCGGCTGAGGTGCGGATAATGTAGCCTTGATGTTCGCCTTCCAGCAGGCGCCCCATCCGCGCACGCAGCAATTCCCGCCCGCCATCATCCTCGATGCGCTGCGAAATGCCGATATGCGATTCCTGTGGCAGGAAAACCAGAAAACGTCCGGCAATGCTGATCTGGGTGGAAAGACGCGCGCCCTTGGTGCCAATCGGATCCTTGATCACCTGCACCACTACACTCTGGCCTTCATGCACCAGACGTTCGATCCGTTGCGGCTCATTCGGATGCTGGCGCTGCTCGATGACATCGGCAATATGCAGGAACGCCGCGCGCTCCAGGCCGATCTCGATGAAAGCCGACTGCATGCCTGGGAGGACGCGTTTGACCACGCCGAGATAGATATTCCCGACAATGCCACGCTGTGCACTGCGCTCAATGTGCAAATCCTGCACCACACCGTCGGTAATCGCAGCAACGCGGGTTTCTCGCGGCGTCACGTTGACAAGAATCTGTTCTTTCATAGGTTTGCTCAGTGCATCAGCGGCAACGCGAGATCCAACAGCTCATCCCAGACCTCACCCTCGCCTATGCCTTTGTTAAGTTCGTCGATGCGCGCCGCATGGGCGAGCGCTTTACGCAATTTTCCGGCAGTGATACGGGGCAATGCCCGCTCGACAAGTTTCTGTTTCTCACCCCAAACCCGGTGATCCTTGAATAGCTGGAACAACGGAACATTCTCGCTGCACCCTTTGCCAATACGGTACAGCGTACGCAATTCTTCCGCCAGCGCCCACAGCACCAGATGCGGCGCTTCGCCTTCAGCACGCAGGCCATCGAGCATCCGGGCAAAGCGGGCACGATCTCCTTCCAGCAGTGCCGCACCCAACTGGAAAACATCATAGCGAGCCACATTGGTAATGGCAGCCTGAACATCTTCGAGCGCGAGCATCCCTTCCGGGTAAAGCAGTGCAAACTTTTGGATTTCCTGATGCGCTGCCAGCAAATTGCCCTCAACCCGATCAGCCAGAAAGGCCAGAGCTTCCGGTTCCATGCGCTGCTTCTGCCGCGCCAATCGGCTATTGATCCAGTCTGGCAGTTGGTTGCGCTCTATCGTACGGGCTTCAATCACCTCGCCGGCACCGGCCAGCGCACTGAACCATTTGCTATTGAGCCCGGTGCGATCCAGTTTGGGCAGGGTGATCAGAATCAGTGTATCGGGCGGCAAATCGCGCGCTTGCGCTTCCAGCGTCTTCGCGCCCTCCACGCCAGGTTTGCCGGTCGGGATGCGCAAATCAATCATTTTCTTTTCAGCAAATAACGAAAAGGAATTGCCGGACATCGCCAGCCGCGACCAATCGAATCCCGTTTCCACAGTCAACACTTCGCGTTCGGTATAGCCAGCAACTCGCGCGCTATCGCGAATCAGTTGCGCAGCCTCCAGTGCCAATAGTGCTTCATCCCCGTGAATCACATAGAGCGAAGAAAGTCCGCGTGCCAATGCACGCGGTAACTCGTCCACTTTCACTGCTTGGCCTTGCTGACTGAGGCACTGACTCGGCGCAATATCAGTTGAAGCACGTCGCGCTGCATATCCTTGACCAAGGTAGCTTCTTCAGATTCTTTGCTCAAGATATTGTTTTCATTCCAGGACAGGGTGCGCGATGCAGTCACCGTAGCATCTTCCAGCACCGGCTCACCTTTGTACGTCGCGGAAAAATTCAACCGGTAGTTCAGTCGATACTCTGCAACCCGCCCGCTATTGTTCAGGGTGTATACATCTTTGGTGTATTGCTCGCTCAAAACGCGAATCACGGTTTCTGACGGGCCGTCTTTAACCTGCTCGACCCCCTTGTAATTGGCCAAGTAATCGCGCAAATTTTTGGCGGCAACGCCTTCGCCCTCCACCTTCACCTGAGTAAAGGCTAAACCGCCACTTTCACCGCCACCGCGCAAGTGAAAACCACACGCAGTCAGCACCAGTCCAAGCAACAGGGTAATCAGGATACGCATATTGGCTTGCATTGAAGCTCCATAAAATCAGGCCACGATATTGACCAGGCGGCCGGGAACAACAATAACTTTCTTCGGCGTACCGGTTACGAATTTTTGGACATTTTCATCAGCCAGCGCGGCAGCCTCGATCACTTCTTTGCTCGCGTCCTTGGCTACACGGATACTGCTGCGCAACTTGCCATTGACCTGTACCACGAGCTCGATCTCGTCCTGCACCAGTGCGGCAGGATCAACCTTGGGCCAAGCCTGGTCGAGCAACTCGCTGCCCGGCTTGAGCTCGATCCATAGCGCATCGGCAATATGCGGCACGATAGGAGAGAGCACCAAGGCAATGGTTTCCAGCGCTTCCTGAGCCACCGCCTTGCCGGCTTCGCTCTTCAGATCGGCTTTGGCGAAGGCGTTGAGAAATTCCATCACCGCGGCGATCGCGGTGTTGAACTGCTGGCGGCGACCATAGTCGTCGGCGACCTTCTGGATCAACGTGTGCAGCTGGAAGCGCAGCGCCTTCAGCTCCGCCGGCAGATCGCCGCTGATATAAGCCGGAACAATGCCGGTGCTGATATGGTCGTGCGCGAGTTTCCAGACGCGGCGCAGGAAGCGGAACGAGCCTTCCACGGCCGAATCGGACCATTCCAGCGTCATCTCCGGCGGCGCGGCAAACATCATGAACAGGCGCGCGGTATCGGCGCCGTACTGCTCGATCAGCGCCTGCGGATCGATACCGTTGCGCTTGGATTTGGACATCGTACCGATGCCCTGATAATCGACCGGCAAGCCGTCGACGCTCGACTTCACCGAGAGGATGCGGCCTTTTTCATCGGTTTCGGCTTTTACTTCGTCCGGGGCAAAGTATTCGATGCCGCCCTTGTCGGTGCGGCGCGAGAAGATGTGGTTCAGCACCATGCCTTGCGTCAGTAGGCGCTTGAACGGCTCGTCGTAACTCACCAAGCCGAGGTCGCGCATCGCCTTGCTCCAGAAGCGCGAATACAGCAAGTGCAGAATCGCGTGCTCAATGCCGCCAATGTACTGATCGACCGGCATCCAGTAGTCGGCGCGGGCATCGACCATTGCATTGGCGTTGTCCGGGCTGGCATAGCGGGCGTAGTACCAGCTCGAATCGACGAAGGTATCCATGGTGTCGGTTTCGCGTCGTGCCGGTTTGCCGCATTTTGGGCAATCGCAGATCAGGAAATCATCGCGTTTCAACAGCGGATTGCCGGAACCATCGGGTACGCAGTCTTCCGGCAACTTCACCGGCAACTGATCGTCGGGCACCGGCACGGTGCCGCAGTCGTCGCAATGGATCAATGGAATTGGACAGCCCCAGTAGCGCTGACGCGAAATACCCCAGTCGCGCAAGCGCCATTGCACCTTCTTGTCACCGGCATCTTTCGTCTTGAGATCGGCGGCGATCGCATCGACGGCAGCGACATAGTTGAGCCCGTCGTACTGGCCTGAGTTGACGCAAACGCCGTCCTTGCTGCCGTACCATTCCTGCCAGGCATCAGTCGAAAATTCATTGTCGGCGAGCTGGACAACCTGCTTGATCGACAAGTTGTACTTCTGCGCAAAGTGGAAGTCGCGCTCGTCATGCGCCGGAACAGCCATCACGGCGCCATCGCCATAGCTCATCAGCACATAGTTGCCGACCCAGACTTCGACCTGCTCGCCGGTCAACGGATGGCTGACGAAGATACCGGTCGGCATGCCTTCTTTCTCCATGGTCGCCATGTCGGCTTCCATGACCGAGCCGTGCTTGCATTTCTCGATAAACGCGGCGAGTTCCGGGTTGTTCTTGGCTGCATACGTGGCAAGCGGGTGCTCGGCCGCTACCGCACAGAAAGTCACGCCCATGATGGTGTCGGCGCGCGTGGTGAATACCCACAACTGGCCGGCTTCGCCGTCGAGCTCGTACGGGAAAGCAAAGCGCACGCCGGTGCTCTTGCCGATCCAGTTGGCCTGCATCAGCTTGACGCGCTCGGGCCAGTATTCCAGCTTGTCGAGGTCGCCCAATAGTTCTTCGGCGTATTGCGTGATGGCCAGGTAGTAGCCGGGAATCTCGCGCTTTTCCACCAACGCACCGGTGCGCCAGCCGCGACCGTCGATCACCTGTTCATTGGCCAGCACGGTCATGTCGACCGGATCCCAGTTCACAACCTGGGTTTTCTTGTAGGCGATGCCCTTTTCGAGCATGCGCAGGAACATCCACTGGTTCCACTTGTAGTAATCCGGGCTGCAGGTGGCGAGTTCGCGCTCCCAGTCGATGGCAAAGCCGAGCGATTTCAGTTGCAGACGCATGTAATCGATATTGTCCCAAGTCCACTTGGCTGGCGGCACCTTGTTCGCAATCGCGGCATTCTCGGCCGGCAGGCCAAAGGCATCCCAGCCCATCGGCTGCAGTACGTTGTAGCCTTGCATGCGGTGGAAACGGCTCAGTACATCGCCAATGGTGTAGTTGCGCACATGGCCCATGTGCAGCTTGCCCGAGGGATACGGGAACATGCACAGGCAGTAGTACTTGGGCTTGGCTGTATCTTCAACAGCCTTGAAAACCTGGTTTTTTTCCCACTTGCTTTGGGCTGCGGATTCGATACTGGAGGGGGTGTAGTGTTCCTGCATGACGGGATCGCTAAGTTGCTTGTTTTCAAAGGGGCAATTATAGCCTGATGCGCCTGCGCGAAACCGCTTTCTGTATGGCCCTGCAGAAGCTTTCTACAGTTTATGACTTATCAAGTAATTTATTAAAATCTTTTTAGTAATTACTTGTAATTTACAAGTTAATTTACTATCAAAATCATGTTGTTCAATACTGGAGGTTCAACATGCATTCAAACAGGCAACAAGGCTTTACCCTCGTGGAGCTGGCAATTGTTTTAGTCGTCATCGGACTGATTATGGGAATGGCATTCAAGGGCAGGGATTTGATCGATGGCGCAAAGATCAAAAATGCCCAAGCGCAGTACAACAAAGTGGCCACGGCATTCAATATTTATCACGAGAAATACGGCAGCTATCCCGGCGATGGCTGGACTGCCGCGCCGGGTACGGCAGTCACCGGTGGCACGGGAACGAAAAACGGCCAGCTTGATTCCGCCATCGAAACCGCTGCCGCATTGGCGGTGCTGCAAAACGCCAGTATCCTGACCAATGCCGACACGCAAAGCGCATTCAGCCAACCTTGGAGCATTTCGGACACCTCTGCCACGGCCGTCGCACACTTCGATGCAAACACAAATTATCTAACCGTGGGCGGTATTGCAACCAACGCCATGGATGCTCGTTTCGTCTGTCAGCTTGATCGGGTCATGGACGATGGCGCGCCGGATACCGGTATCGTGCGCAGTAGCGCCAGCAAAGGCAGCACCGCAACCAGCGATTATGACAACACTGTGGATTGCTGGGACCGATCCGGCCAGATCAGCCTGGGCATCCGCATCCTGCCCTGAGCGAATGCGAACTGTTCATGCGGCCCGCCGCTGCGCGGGCCTGACTGCAAACAAAGTGGTATGCAAGCTTTTCAAGTCCCGGCCAAGCCGGGACAATTCATGCAACGGTTTGATTCCTCATCCTTCTTGTTTTATTCCCATCCCTTCCGTCCCCGCACTGAGGAGATACCTTGCGTCGCAAGCGAGGTTTGCCATCTAATCAGGCCCATGCGAGCGTACGGCCTTTTATGCCGCGCGCGGGTGCAGGATTTCTCGTAAAAGGCTAGACGTAACCGCTTTCTGACGCGACAACGCCAATTCATTGGCCTCTGCCAACAGGCGGTACAGACTGGCCAGATCACGTGGCGCATGACGCAACAAATACTCGGCCTGCTCGCCAGCGAGCTCGAACCCGAGCTGCCGGGCATGGCGTTGCAAGGCAATCGTTTTGTCGGCATCGGATAACGGTTTAAGTTGGTATACCAGCCCCCAGCCCAGCCGAGTGGCCAGATCCGGCAAGAGTGACAAAAGCATCGGCGGCAAGGGGCCGCTGGCCAGCAAGCCGCCGCCACCGGCACGCAAGGTATTGAAATGCGCAAAAAGGGTTTCCTGTCCGGCACGATCCAGTTGCTCGACGTTATCCACCGCCAGCAGGCCATTGGCCGGAACATCTTCAGGCAAGGGTGCCTGCGCCGCATCCACCAAGCATGCCGAGCCGCGTCGTGCTGCCGCAGCGAGGAGGTGACTTTTCCCTACACCGGTCTCGCCCCACAGATAGACGAATCGTGCATGCGATGCGGCACCCGCCCACTCTCCAAGCTGGAATAGCAACTCTGCGTTTTCGCCCGGCGCAAAGTCACTGAATGGCTCGGGCGCCGGCAACGCAAGATCAAGGACCAGTTGCTTCAAACTGAATCCTCGTTCTTTTCAACCGGCGGCTTATGCTCGCCTTGCCGATAAAAGCGCGTGGCATGGTAGTAGTGAATCAGGTGTTTCAATCCAACATATAGAATAGCGGCCATGGGCAATGCCAGCAGAACACCGATAAAGCCAAATAGCTGCCCGAATGCCATCAAAGCAAAGATCACCGCCACCGGATGCAAGCCAATCCGTTTGCCGACCAGCTTCGGCGTAATAAAGTTTGATTCCAATGTTTGACCCACCAGGAAGACCAGCATGGTGGGCCAGAGATCGAACACGTTGCCATACTGGGTAAAGGCAGTCAGCGCACCCAGCAACAAGCCGATGGTGGCGCCTACATAGGGAATAAACGTGAGCATCCCGGAGATCAGCCCCACTGGCAACGCAGCATCCAGGCCGATCATCCACAGCCCACCGGAGTAGATCACACTCATCACCAACATGACCGTGAGTTCACCGCGCAGGAATTCGCCCAACACGCTGTCGATATCGTCCAATAAGGCAGATATGCCATGCACATAACGGCGCGGGGAGAATTGCAACAGCCGCGGTGCGATATCGTTCGCATCGCGCAGGAAATAAAAGAACACCACCGGGGTCAGCACCACATTGGCGATAATCTGCACAATGGCCATTCCCTTGCTGCCCAAGCCTTTAAGAATTTCGGGCACGACGGTACGCAGACTGTCACTGTTTGCAGCCAGCCAACTCCGCAAGTGCTCCAGATCAAAAGGGATATTCACACCCAGTCTGGCTTGCAACTGTGGCAACCAACTCGATTGCGCCAATGCAAACAACTTTCCCAACCCGCCATAGAGCGCCTGCATTTGCAGGAACAACATGGGCAGCAATACCAGCAGAAAAGCACCAGCCAGCATTGAGAGGCCGAGCATGACCAAAATCGCAGCAAAGTCTGGGCTAATACGATGACGGGTCAGCCATTTTTGTGCGGGCAGGCAGATATATGTCAATAAAATTGCCGCCACAAAAGGCGTCAAAATCGGCAACAAAGCGTAGCCAAGCCAGCCCAGCAAAAAAACAAATGCAAGGACTGCCCACCATGCGGAAGAAGACGAGCGTCGGGCGAGTGGGCGTTTCATAGCGGGATGCGGTAAAATCTCGGTTTTTCAAGGATGTGCTGATTCTAACGCATTCGCCCTGCTCTGGCGCATCCGGCCAACCCGCACCGAGGAACAACATGACCACCCCTAACCTCTCCTACCGTGATGCCGGTGTCGACATTGACGCAGGCGACCAACTGGTCGAGAACATTAAGCCCTTTGCCAAGCGCACGATGCGCCCGGAAGTCCTGGGCGGACTCGGCGGTTTTGGCGCGATGGTGGAGATCTCCAAGAAGTACAAAGAACCGGTCCTGGTATCCGGCACCGATGGCGTCGGCACCAAGCTCAAGCTGGCTTTTGAACTGAATCGGCACGACACCGTCGGCATCGATCTCGTCGCCATGAGTGTGAACGATATCCTGGTGCAAGGCGCCGAACCGCTGTTCTTCCTCGATTACTTTGCCTGCGGCAAGCTCGACGTGCCGGCCGCAACCGAAGTGATCAAGGGCATTGCCGCCGGTTGCGAGCAGGCCGGCTGTGCCTTGATCGGCGGCGAAACCGCCGAAATGCCCGGCATGTATCCGGTAGGAGAATATGACCTGGCCGGCTTCGCCGTCGGCGTGGTGGAAAAAGCGCAGATCATCACCGGCAAGACCATCCAGCCGGGTGACGTGGTGTTGGGACTCGCCTCCAACGGTGCACATTCGAACGGTTATTCGCTGGTACGCAAGATTTTGCATCTGGCCGAAGCCGACTACACCGCAGAATTCGAGAACGGCAAGTCGCTCGCCGACGTGGTGATGGCCCCGACCCGCATCTATGTGAAACCGTTGCTGAAACTGATGCAAACCCTGCCGGTCAAAGGCATGGCACACATTACCGGCGGCGGCATCTCCGAGAACGTCCCGCGCGTGTTGCCGGAAAACACCGTGGCCCAGATCGATGCCAAGAGCTGGCCCATGCCCAAGCTGTTCCAGTGGCTGCAGGAAAAAGGCGGCGTAGCACCGCGTGAAATGTATCGCACCTTCAACTGCGGCATCGGCATGGTGGTGATTGTTGCCGCCGAACACGCGGCGCAAACCACGGCACTGTTGCAAGCCGAAGGCGAAACGGTTTACACCTTGGGCGCAATTCGCGCACGAGTAGGCGACGAGCACCAGACGCAAGTAGCGTAAGGAGTGAAGCGCGAGGGGTGAGGTGAAAACCACCGCCCCAGCGCTTTTCCTTCTGACTCCTGACTCCTCCACCCCTAACTCCTCACGGTCGAATGAAAAACATCGTCATCCTGATTTCCGGTCGAGGCAGCAATATGCAAGCCATCGTCGAAGCTGGAATTCCTGGCGCGTGTGTGGCGGCAATTATCTCCAACCGTCCAGACGCTATGGGACTCGCTTGGGCCCAGGCACGTGGCATCGACAGCATCGCACTCGATCACAAGACTTTTGCCGACCGCACGGCCTTCGATGACGCGCTGGCACAAACCATCGACCGTTACCAACCGGACCTGGTGGTACTGGCAGGCTATATGCGCATCCTCACGGATGGCTTTGTTGCACATTATGCGGGCAGGATGATCAATATCCATCCATCACTGCTGCCGGCATTCAGCGGCCTGAATACCCACGCACGGGCGCTGGAAGCCGGGGTAAAAATAACCGGATGCACCGTGCATTTCGTCACGCCCGAGCTCGACCATGGTCCGATCATTGCCCAGGCTGCGGTAGCGGTAGGTGATAACGACACGCCGGAAAGCTTGGCGACACGTATTCTTGAGCAAGAACATGTCATTTATCCACAAGCGGTTCGTTGGTTCATCGAAGGCCGACTGAAACAAATAGATGGCCGGGTTGAACTCAGTGGCGCATTACCTTCGCATGGTGCACTGCGCGCACCGATCAACTGACCATGCCGCTTCGCCCTTGGCTGCGCCGCACCCTTTGGGGCGCGTTTATCCTTTCGCTACTGCTACATGTCATCAGTATTTTCAGCGAGGAAATCTATGCCTGGCTGACCAAGCCCGTGTTTGAACAAACCGAGTTGAAAAAACCAACCCGGAAACTCAAGGCATTGTCACTAGAAGAGGAGACTCCATCGGCACTAGCGGGCATCAAACCGCCGGACACGCTACTGGTTTACCTGCACAAGCAGCCTCAAACCAAAGTTGTTCATAAACCGGTACGCAAACCGGCCAAACCACGCCCCATCGTGATTGCCTCCGCTCCGCCCGCCATCAGCGTGAACACGCCGGTGATCGTGACTGGAATAGCGCCAACGCTGGTGGCAAGTCAGCCGGAAGCCCTTGCTAGCGCCGCGGCCAGTCTTCCGACAAACGCCAGCCGCCCGCAGAATCGACAAGCCGAGCAAGAACGGGCACGTTTTCCCAACGACCTGAAAGTGACCTATGTCTACGGCATCATTCCAGCGCAAATGAGCTGGAAGGTAGTCAACGGGCACTATGATTTACGCCTGGAAGTAGGCTTTCTGGGCACTTCACGCCTATTTCACAGTAGTGGAAAGGTCAATAACAAAGGTCTGATCCCGGAGCGCTTTGTGGAATACCGCAATGGCAAGCCGGACCCGTATTATCAAGTCGACTTTGACTGGAATGCACTCACGGCCGAAGTGGGCGAACCGGGCAAACGCAAAATTGAAACCATCGCCACGGGAGATCAGGACATTTTCTCCACGGCTTTCAATATTAGCCTGATCGGTGGAGATCAAGCCGAGCAGACATTTTCGATCTTCTCTGGTCGACGCAAATACGAGAATGCTCAACTGAGTCTTGCCGGGGAAGCCAAGTTGCGCCTGGGACAAAAAGAAATTAACGCCTTGTTACTGCGCGGAAAGTGGGACGACCGACAGGTGGATTTCTGGCTGGCACCCGAGTGGAACAATATCCCGGTACGCATGACGATCACTCTGGGAAAGGATCTCAGCCTGGATATCTGGGCCAATCAAATCAGCATCGACGGCAAGACGGTTCTGGAATGGATCAAACCGCAGAGCAACAAGCTTCCTGGCGAGCGCGGCAACAAATAATATTGGGCCAAGGCCTAAAGCAAATACAATTACGGGAATTACCCGCACCAATATAAGCAGGAACACCATGAATCAACTGCAATTTTCCGCCATCCTTGACGTTCTGGCCTCGACGCTAAGCTTTACCAGCCCGGCAGATGGCGTGATCTCGCGCCATTTCCGTGATAACCGTAATTTGGGTAGCCATGATCGGCATTTTGTCGCGGAAACCGTATTTGGCATTTTGCGCCACCTGCCGCAAATCGAATGGCTGGTGGGTGAGATGCCCAATCCGCGCCAGATATTGCTGGCCTGGTACGTTGGCATCGAGAAGCGCAACCTGCGCGAGTTACCGCCGATTTTCAGCGAGGACGACCGCAAATACGCCAGCACGCTGAAAGCCAAATCATTGAAAGATGCACCGCTTGCCGTTCGCGCCGCCCTGCCACAATGGGTGGCGGATTCCCTGCTCGCCAGCGGCACCAGCGAAGAAGAACTACTGGCACTTGGACGCTCCCTGCTGCTCTCCGCGCCGCTAGACTTGCGCGTAAATACACTCAAAGCCCGCGACCGGGATGAAATCATCGACCGACTGTCTGCTGCCGGTGTCGATGCGGAACCCACCCCCCTGTCTCCCTGGGGATTGCGCGTGGTGGGCAAACCGCCGATCAACAAGACCAAGGTCTTCGAGGAAGGCGTGATCGAAGTGCAGGATGAAGGCAGCCAGTTGCTGGGCCTGCTGGCGAATCCGAAACGCGGCCAGATGGTGACCGATTTCTGCGCCGGAGCAGGCGGCAAGACCATGTTGCTGGGCGCGATGATGCAGTCATCCGGTCGGCTGTATGCCTTTGATGTCTCGGAAAAACGTCTGGCCAACCTCAAGCCACGGCTGGCGCGGTCTGGCTTATCCAATGTACAACCACAGTTGATTGCCTCGGAAAACGATCAAAAAATCAAGCGCCTCGCTGGCAAGATGGATGTCGTCCTGGTCGATGCTCCTTGTTCTGGATTGGGAACCTTGCGCCGTAATCCGGATTTGAAATACCGTCAGACTGCGGCAGGTGTGGCAGAACTCAACATCAAGCAAGCCAGCATTCTGGCATCCGCCTCGCGCCTGACCAAATCGGGAGGCCGCCTGGTTTACGCCACCTGTAGCCTGTTACATGAGGAGAACGAAGCCATTGTCGATGCCTTTCTTGCCGCTCATCCCGAGTTCAGCCTGTGTGATGCGCGCGAACAAATGCCGGAAAATATCGCCACCCTGCTTGAAGGCCCCTACCTTAAACTTTCGCCACAAAAGCATGGCACCGATGGATTCTTTGCAGCATTGCTGACTCTAAAATAACTTTAAAATACAAAATAAATAATTTTCCAGAAACAATTTCCAAGAAATGTGTTAATTTTTCAAAAATTACACTTTCTTGGGAAAGTTTCGGGTGGAATCGGTCCAATTATTCTGTCGACTTTTACTGCTCATCCCTTTTCTCGGGGGCTGTTCTTCCGCACCCGCCCCCCTGCAGCAAGCAAGCCAGCACCTTAGCCTCCCCGCGTCATCGGACAATCGCATACCCGATCCGGTAGCCCTGCTGCCAGAACCCAGCAAGCCTGCCCCCACCCCGCATACCGATACATTCAGCGTCGTAGTCAGCAATCTGGCGGTCAAGGATCTGCTGTTTGCCCTGGCTCGCGATGCAAAGATCAATCTCGACATCCACCCGGATGTCAGCGGCAATGTCACGCTCAGCGCCATCAACCAGACCTTGCCGCAAATCCTGAATCGCATCGTTCAGCAAGTCGATATCCGCTGGGCATTGGAAGAAGGCACCCTCAGTGTCAAACCGGACACGCCCTACCTGAAAACTTATCGCGTCGATTATTTCAACATCGCCCGCAACACCAAGTCGACCGTGAATATCGTCAACTCGGTTGCAACCAGTGGCAGCGATTCACCTTACGGAAGCAGCAACAGTTCCAACACCGCCATTGAAAGTGAAATTCAGCATCAATTCTGGAAACGCCTGGAAACCAATCTTAAGGAACTGTTGGATATTCGGCCGGACAATAGTCCACCCGTCATCAATACGGCACAGCAGGCGGGCCAGATTGCCCGCCCGGCGATGAGTACCGGCGACATGGCCTCCGCACTGGTCATCGCCGACCGCTTGGCCAAGATCGAAAAGACCGTAGCGCAATCGGAAAAAACCACTGCCGAAACCATGGCACTTCAATCCAAGCAAGCGAGCATCGCAGGAAGAAGGCCAGAACCACCGGAAAAAAACCTGGTCATCATTCATCCAGAAACGGGCACCTTGACGATACGCGCCAGTCATCGGCTCCAGCAAAAAGTGGCCGAATTCTTGTCTTTCATCCAGGCGGCGGCACAGCGGCAAGTGATGATCGAAGCGACCGTGGTCGAAGTGACCCTATCAGACCAATATCAGTCCGGCGTGGATTGGGCCCGCGCTGCAGCTGGCGGATACTGGTCGGCAGCGCAAGCACTCAGCGCCGCCCAATTCAGCAGCAGTGCACTGGGTTTGGTGAGCTATGACAATGGCACCTTCGGCATCACGCTGAAATTTCTTGAGCAGTTCGGCCGCACCCGGGTGCTGTCCAGCCCCAAGGTCATGGCGCTCAATAATCAGACTGCCGTGATGAAGGTCGTCGATGAACAGGTGTATTTCCGCCTGAAAATAGAAGAAGACAAGAATGATTCGGGGGAAGTGACCAGTCGTACCTATACCAGCGAACTGCATACGGTCCCCGTCGGATTGGTCATGCAGGTCACACCGCAGATCAGCGAATCCGGCACTATCTTGCTGAATGTCCGGCCCACCATTACCAATATCAGCAGTTATGTGGAAGATCCCGCCGTCGCCATTGTTTCTGCAACGGGCAACCTCGGGGTAAAAAGCCTGGTTCCCAACCTGCAAGTACGCGAATTTGATACCACGCTGAAGATTCCCAGCGGGCAAATTGCCGTGTTGGGCGGTCTGATTCAGGATTCACAATCGAATGAACGAAACGGTTTGCCAGGGCTTTCCCGTCTCCCATTTCTGGGCGATTTGTTCAGCTATCGCGACGACAAGGTAAAGAAAATAGAGCTGGTCATTTTTCTGAAACCCATTGTCATCAGGCAAAACGGACTGGAAAGTGAACTAGCCAATTTCAGGCCATTGATTCCAGACCAGCATTTCTTCGACTCGCCCCAAGACCAGGAACTCTCGGCCTTTCACAGCGGTAATTTACCTTTACCCTCCCGGAGTCAGCCATGAATCTGCTGCATGCGCTGAAAAAGACAGACGGTCAGATGCAACTCGTTGAAGTGCCGCCGCGCATGCCAGACACCCTGCTATTTCCCACGCAGGCGTATCCAAACTCGCAGCAAGAATCGACTCTGCACACGACGATGGCACATCCCATACCAACCGGCGACCTGGCTGCCCATGAAGAAAAAAGCGGGCTCCTTTCCGATAGTCCTTTCGGGGAAGCCATAAAGGTTGAAAAGCAGGATCAGGTTTCTAATCCGAGGAAAGACAGCCATTCCATCGCCCAAGCCGCTGCGCCCACGTTGCCGATTTCGCGCGCAAAATCGCCGCGTCACTTGCTCCGTACGTGGATACCGGCGGGTGCCATTATCTTGGGGGGAATAGGTGCAGGGTTCTGGTGGCAACAGCAGCCTTTTTTTGCAGAACCCACCACCACCCGCGCCGTTGAGACTGCGGAGCGTCCCGTCTCAACCGCCGCTACGACCATTCAAAAAGAAAACGAAAATCGAGATCAAGCGGCATCCACACAGTCATCCGCTCCCGTTGCGCAGATATCCATCCCGTTACCACCGGCAACGACATCCCTCACAGAGCAGATATCCCGTCCACCAGCCGACGATAAAGCAAGATATATCGAAGCACAGCCCTCTTCTGAAAATTCACCCAAGATAGAACGCAATATCGATGAAGCCCCGATTCCTGCTCCACTCCAAAATGCTTGGCAAGCATGGCAACGCGGTGACCTCATCGGCGCAGAAAAACAGTATCGCCGCATGCTCGCAAGCGATGCCAACAACCGTGATGCTCTGCTTGGGCTCGCAGCAATTGCGGCTCGACAAGGTCAAACCACCCAATCCATGCAGTGGTATCAGCGCTTGCTTGCGCTCAACCCGCAAGACCAAGAAGCCCAAACCGGGCTCCTGCTACTCAATCCCAAAGCACTCTCCGCAGCGACTGAAATGCAGCTATTACAGAACAATGATCGGAATCGCTCGCCTCTGTTGCTTGGCCAATATTACGCCGCCAATAATCGCTGGCATGAAGCGCAAGAGCAGTTTTTCCAGGCATTTGTCCATGATCAAGACAATGCCGATCTGGCATTCAATCTGGCCGTAAGCCTGGATCACATCGGGCAGGGAAAGCTATCAGCCGACTACTATCACCGGGCACTTTCACTCGGCAATGGTCATTTTGAGCGCGCCGTGGCAGAGCAACGCATCACCGCCCTGATGAGTGCGCAGCAATGAACGCGCCATCGACCAAACTGCCATTGGGGAAGACGCTCGCGGACAAAGGGGTGATTACGCCTGACCAACTGCACATCGCCCTGCAAGAGCAGCGCCAGACCGGCAAACCGCTGGGTAAGACCTTGATGAAATTAGGTTTTATTTCTGAAGCGGTATTGCGGGATGCGTTGTCAGAAAACCTTGGACAGCAAAGCGTCGATCTCTCCAAGGTCATTATTGACGCGGCAGCGCTTCGTCGCGTTCCCAAGGAATTGGCCAAGCGTCTGCGGGTCTTGCCGCTGGCACTGGATACCGATAGCAAGAAATTGATCATCGCGATGACCGATCCCAACGACTTGGCGGCCATTGACCAACTGCGGCAGCACCTGCAAGAACCTTTCACATGGGAAATCAAGCTGGCTTCTGAATCAGACATTGCTCGCGCTATCGACCAATATTACGGCGTCGAACTTTCAATCGACGGCCTCTTGCATGAAATTGAAACCGGCGAGATTGACTGGGCGAGTATCCAGATGGCATCGGCAGGATACAGCCAACCGGTGGTACGTCTGATTGATGCTCTGCTCACCGATGCAGTAACGCAAGGCGCATCCGATATTCATTTCGAACCGGAAGAATCGTTTGTGCGCATTCGCTACCGCATCGACGGCGTACTACGGCAGATCCGCGCTTTGCATCGCATGTACTGGCCAGCCATGGTTGTCCGACTGAAAGTCATTTCCGGCATGAATATCGCGGAAACTCGCGCACCGCAAGACGGCCGGATATCACTGACCCTGGCAGGGCGTCCTCTGGATTTTCGCGTCTCAGCGCAACCCTGCACGTGGGGAGAAAATATCGTACTGAGAATTCTCGATCGCCAGAAAGGCCTCGTCCCTCTCGATAGTCTGGGACTCAGTATGGATAACCTCCGCTCGCTGCGCCTGATGGTCGCTCGTCCGGAAGGGATTCTGCTGGTGACCGGGCCTACCGGTTCAGGCAAGACCACCACGCTGTATTCGATCCTGAACCACCTCAATACACCCGAAATCAACATCATGACACTGGAAGATCCGGTGGAATATCCCATCCCGCTGATCCGCCAGACATCCATCAACGAAGTGGTAAAAATGAATTTCGCCACTGGCATCCGCTCAATGATGCGTCAGGACCCGGATGTGATCCTGGTGGGTGAAATCCGCGATCAAGAAACGGCAGAAATGGCATTCCGCGCGGCGATGACCGGACATCAGGTGTATTCGACCCTGCACACGCCATCGGCTATCGGCGCCATTCCCCGCTTGTTCGATTTGGGCATTTCTCCGGAAATCATGGCCGGCAACATTATTGGCATCGTGGCCCAAAGGCTGATCCGAAAACTGTGCAAACACTGCTGCACACCCTATACACCCGACCATCTGGAACGTCGCCTGCTCGCGCTTTCGGAAGCAAATCCGGCCACACTCCTGCGTGCACAAGGTTGCCCTCATTGCGCACATACCGGCTACAAGGGACGCTTGGCCGTGATGGAATTACTGCGCATGAATAGCGCGATGGGCGAGTTGATCGCTCAGCGTGCAACTTCACACGAGATCGCACAGGCAGCAGCCGCTGCAGGGTTCCAATCCATGGCAGACGACGCTTGCCAGCGGGTGCTGCACGGCGAAACCTCGCTCGATGAAGTTACCCGAATCGTCGACCTGACCAGTCGAGTTGCATGATGCAGTACCGCTACCGTGCCATCGACGCACAAGGCCGCATCGATCAGGGACAGATGGATGCCAGTAATCTGGTCGATCTGGATTTACGCCTGAGCCGCATCGGCTTGACTCTGATCCGGGCCAAGCCAAGTCAGGGCGCTCGACACAGATTGGGCAAAATTCTTCGACGCGACTTAATCACCTTCTGCTTTCATCTGGAACAGTTGCTCCGCGCAGGCGTGCCACTGATTGAAAGCCTGATTGATTTACGCGACAGTATCGAACATCCGCGCTTTCGTGAAATCCTTGCCAGCCTTGTTGAAGCCATTGAAGGCGGGCATTCATTTTCACAGGCATTGGCCACGCATCCTGCAGTATTCGATAGCGTATTCATCAATCTGATCCATGCCGGAGAAACCAGCGGCGAGTTGCCGCAAGTGCTCAAACGCCTGACGGAAACACTCAAGTGGCAAGACGAACTCGCCACACAAGCCAAAAAAGTTGTCCTCTACCCCGCATTTGTCGGGCTGCTAGTTTTTAGCGTCATGATGTTCATGATGATTTACCTGGTCCCCAAGCTGGTCGATTTCATCAAGGACATGGGCCAGACCCTGCCGCTGAATACGCGCATTTTGCTGGCCGTTTCCCACTTTTTAACCCACCACGGCTGGGTATTGATTGCCCTGCCACTCGGTTTCTTCCTGCTCATCAAACTGCGCCTGCACACCAACCGGGCATTCCGACGACGGGTGGACGGCTGGAAGCTTCGTCTGCCACTGATCGGTCCGATTTTGCACAAGATTATTCTGGCGCGACTGGCCAATGTTTTCGCCATGCTGTTTGCCGCAGGGATACCCGTCCTGGATTGCTTGCGAATCTCGGGCGGCATCTCAGGAAATGTAAAAGTTGCCGACACGCTGGATCATCTCGTGCTTCGCATCAGTGAAGGCATGGGCATCACTGCGAGTTTTAAGGAAGCGCGACTGTTTCCGCCACTGGTACTGCGCATGCTACGCGTGGGGGAAAGCACCGGCGCACTGGATACTGCCTTGCTCAATGTCGCCTATTTTTATGATCGCGATGTCAAAGAATCGATCGAGCGCATCCAGATATTGATCGAACCCGTGCTCACCGTGACTCTCGGGCTCATGCTTGCCTGGATCATGTCGTCGGTTCTGAGCCCCGTTTTCGATACGATCAGTAAAATAAGATGACTATGCCAACCGTCATTTTGCTGCTGACCCAGACGCGGCTGAGCATCCACCAAGCCAACCGGAACACGGCCAAGCTTCTGGCCGATCTAAGCCTGGATGAAACTGAACTATCCACACTGCAAACGCTGGCTCGACAATGGCATCGTGCCAGTTTCCATGTTTTGGTTGATTGGGCAGAAGAGGACTTCCATGTTGAATCAGTCCCGCGGCTCTCCGGTGCGGATCAACGCGCCCTGTGTGCTCGCAAGCTGGATCATAGCTATCACTCGACACCCTATCGGCGGATAGCGGTAAATCAAGGTCAACGGGAAGGACAAAATACGCTGATGCTTTCGGCGTTGACCCGACGCGAACCATTGGATCGGATAATCGACACGCTATTGGCAGAAAAATGTGCGATTGCAGGCATTCATTCCGTTGCCTTGGCTTGTGGTGAATTGCTGCGCATTGACCAACCCCATCTACTGCTGTTCAGCCATGTGGAACCGGGCTACTGGCGCCAGAGTTACTTCACGGCACAAGGCCTGCGTTTCAGTCGCCTAGGTAATTTATTGCCCGATGCAGACAAGGCAATACATGGCGTGCATCTTGCTGAAGAGGCACATCGCACGCACCAGTATCTGAGCCATTTGCACGCATTGAATCGGCATGACCCTTTGGACGTACTCCTGCTAACCGATGCGGAAGATCCCGTGCAATTGGCCGATTCATTCAAACAAACCCTGCATGAGCAAATCCCGCACATCCATGCCCGGGTCGGAACCGTCAACACGCTCGCTTCGATGCTAGGATTCCCCGACAAGTGCATGCGTTGGGAAACTCTGCTCTTGCTAGCCATTGCCCGTGGCCAAGTTAAAGATCATTACCTGCCAGCGGCAGCTGGACATTATCACCGTCTGCGCCAACTCGGCCGGGCGCTCAATTGGACCGCTGCATTGATCCTCCTTGCCGGGGCGTTACTGGGCTGGAAAAATCATGCTGAAACCCTGCATTTGCAATCAACCATGAGACAAACCCATCGGGCATTGCAGATTGCAGCAGCCGATCAACAAGAAGTCAGCGCCCAAATTCGGTCCCTCCGCGGCAGTCAGCCGGAAGCCATGAAAGATGCGGTTGAGCTCGACCGAAAATACCTGGCCAACTGGCCCGATGTGGAAGATACCGCGCAAACGATAAGCCAGATTCTTGCCAACTATCCGTTACTGACAATCGCACATTTCAGCTGGAAGGCGCTGCCTGGGACCCAAATTCCAATCCCGGCCTCCAGGAATATTTCCATCCCGGAAACGATCACCCGACGCGGGCAAATTATCGAGATCGCAGGTTATATTGATGCTTTTAATGGCAACTTCCGCGCAGCGCTCGGGCAAATTGACCAACTGCAGGCGCAACTGGAAAAGATGCCCCGAACCACAACCATATTGCAGAATGCCCCGCTCGATATTCGTCCTCAAGGCAGTATTTCCTCCCCGGAAAACGACATGGTCCAGGCCAAGTTCGCATTGCAGATTGTCATTGCGCCCAAGAACGAAGGTGGAAAATGAGCCTGCAAAATTACGTCTGGCAGGACGTCTATCTGATTCGCTCCAATCTGATCGGGCTGGTCGCCGCCATCCTGGTAGCAGGATCGACCTTGCTGCTCACACAGGAACAGGTGCATACCTCCCGCAGCCAATTACGGCCTTTGCAAGAACAACTCGATGCCACCCACAGTATCGTGCAATCTGCGCGCAGCGCTTGGCATGATGCCCAGGCGAACCAGCAACGCTATCACGAGCTGGAGCAATACGGCATGCTTGGCCAAGGAGAACACCGCCTGGAATGGGTGGAAAAACTCACAGCCATCCAGCAAGCCAATCCAGCCTACGCGATGCACTACCGCATCGAACCACAACGCCCATTGGAATATGCTAAGCCCGCCGGAAACTCCGCGCTTTATTCCAGTCGTATGACCCTAAGCTATCGCGCCTTGCATGAAGGCGATTTTTCTCGCGTCCACCACGCATTGAGCCAAATATCAGGAGCATTGGTCGCCACGCGCTGCAACATCGACCGGCCGCGAGAACCCGCAGCGCGGTTGATCGTCGAGTGCGATTACGATTGGCTTTCCATCGCGCCAAGTGCTATTGCAACAGGAAAAACAGGTGTCACACCATGATTTACCGACTTGGCTTGTGTTTAGTGCTCGTGCAAATCCCACCGGTCCAAGGTGCATGGGGCCGTCTGTTTTATACCCCGCAGCAACGCGCAGAACTGGATCGCAGCATACCGCCCATTGCCTCATCCCCAACGGAAGTTGTCACCTACGCCTTGCATCACTTCAACGGCGAAATGCATCGAGACGGCGCCAAAACGATGTACTGGATAAACGGTCAACTCGATCCGGCAAGGCCACCTAGGCGCGTTAAACCAGGAGAAAGCTGGGACGCCGCCAGTGGCGAGATTTATTCAGCCGGACGCCAGCCAGACAAGGAGTAAGTCCATGCGATGGATTCACACCCGCTCGCGCGGTGCGGCATTGTTGCTCCTGATGTTCGTGCTGTCCATCATGCTTTCGCTTGCCTTGATCGGGGTATATGCCAGACCACGCAACTTGGCACAACAAGCCGAAATCACCACACAATCACTTGCCCAAGCCAAGCTCTCGCTGATCGCCTGGTCGCTGTCGCAAAAAGCGACCAGCTACAACCGAAGTCGTCCGGGTGAATTTCCCTGCCCCGATCTGCATGCACCTGGAGAGGAATATGAAGGCTGGCCGGGAACCGCAAGCGATGACAGTTGTAATACCAATGCCCGGCGCATTGGACGCTTACCCTGGAATACGCTCGGCCTGCCCAAATTGGTGGACGGTTCCGGCGAAACACTCTGGTACATGGTGGTAAGCCCATTTCACGACAGCAACACGGCCGCCCTGAACAGCAATACCGCCCAGCCCTATAACCTGCACGCATTTGCCAACGGCGGTTCAACCGCCTACCCCGGCGCCATTGCAATCCTGTTTGCTCCCGGCAGTTTGCTTGCCGGGCAGGTACGCAACAACGCGAGTCAGCAAATCACGCCAGCCAACTACCTTGAACACTACGGCAGCTACAACAATGCCAGCACCAGCCCAACGATTACACGCTTGAACGGGCCATTGACCAACGCAACCGGCACGCTTCTGGTCAACGACCAACTCGTGGTCATCACCGCAGCAGATATTCTGCCCAAAGTATTGCAACGCGCAGTGGCGGAATACCCGGTGGCACTAAAAAAGAAATATCCTCTCCCGCCTTATCCCCCGGCACAGGAGGGTGGGTGCATCGGCACCCCGCCCAGCGTGGAAATGTATGGCATCGATTCAGACTGGCTGAATCGCAATGCCTGGGAAACCTTGCTGCGTTATGACTGCAGCACGATGGCCATCCAGAAAAAATGATTCCACGCATGAAAAAAGATCTTGGTTTCACCTTGGTGGAGATTTCAATCGTACTGATCATTGCCGGATTGATGCTGTCAGGCATGCTGGGGGCTTACCTGAGCCAGATTGAAGCCAACCGGATAAGAGAAACCCGGCAAGCCTTGCATGAGGTCCGCGATGCCCTGATCGGTTTCGCGCTAAGCAATGGCCACTTACCCTGCCCGGCCAATCCAGCACTCGCCAATACGGCAACACTGGCCGGGCAGGAGGAACGCAGCGGCGTCACGGGTAATTGCACTTATATCGATGGCGTACTGCCTTGGGCCACGCTCGGGGTGAAAGAACTTGATGCCTGGGGAAAACGCTACAGCTATCGCGTGACCAGCTATTTTGCCGATACCAGCAACGCAACCATTGGCCCCTCTGCCACCTGTATTCCCGCAGCAGATCCAGCGGTTTCATTCGCCATCTGCTCTGTTGGCGACATCACGATATTGCCGCAAGCAGGTACTTTGGGCGGCATTCCTGCCGTGGCTGTCATTGTCTCGCACGGCAAGAACCTGCGCGGTGCCTATGGCCCGAGCGGCGGAACACGCCTGGGAAACTTGGCAGGAGACGAGCTGGAAAATGCCAACAATGACACCAGCTTTGTCGATCATCCTTTCGTCCATGATGCCGATCCATTGGCCGAAAACTATTTCGACGACCTGGTCGACTGGGTTTCTCCCAGCATTCTGATCGGCAAGATGGCCGCTGCCAGCCGACTGCCCTAAAAACACAATATAGCAAATTACTATTGTAATGTTTTAAACGATCAATTTGATTGATGATAATCGCCTGGTTTAAAGTTCACTTCATCGGAAGACATGAAGTCCGCCGAACCCCAACCAGGAGAATAACCATGAGTTCCTTGATCAACACCGAAATCAAACCGTTCAAAGCCAACGTCTACCATGATGGCAAGTTCAGCGAAATCACCGAAGCCAACTTGAAAGGCAAGTGGTCCGTTGTTTTCTTCTACCCGGCTGATTTCACCTTTGTTTGTCCAACGGAATTGGGCGACTTGGCCGACGTATACGACGAATACAAGAAGCTGGACGTGGAAATCTACTCGGTTTCGACCGACACCCATTTCACCCACAAGGCCTGGCACGATGCCTCGGACACCATCAAGAAAATCCATTACCCGATGGTGGGCGATCCAACCGGCACCATTACCCGCAACTTCGGCGTAATGATCGAAGAAGAAGGCCTGGCACTGCGCGGCACCTTCGTGATCAACCCGGAAGGCCTCATCAAGGTCTGCGAAATCCATGACCTGGGCATCGGCCGCGATGCAAAAGAGTTGCTCCGCAAAGTTCAAGCGGCCCAATACATCGCCTCGCATCCGGGTGAAGTTTGCCCGGCAAAATGGACTCCCGGGGCGGCCACATTGGCACCATCGCTTGATCTTGTTGGCAAGATCTAAACCGGTACAGCGGGCGGTTTCTGGGTTTTTCCAGTCACCGCCCAGGGATTCCAGCGCAAAGCCATCTGCGGTTTTTCCCTCGGCGTCTTTCCCTTGCAATTCCCCCCCAGGACAAACACCATGCTCGGTACCACCATCAAGACCCAACTCAAGGCTTACCTTGAACGACTCGTCAATCCGATCGAACTGATTGCCTCGCTCGATGCCAGCGCTACAGCACAAGAAATGCGTGATCTGCTGCTGGAAATCGCCACGCTCTCCGACAAAGTCAGCGTGCGTGAAGACGGTACCGCCGCGTTCAAGCCATCGTTTGCGATTACCCGCCCAGGCGAAGAAATTCGTGTGCAGTTTGCCGGCATTCCGATGGGGCATGAATTCACCTCGCTAGTGCTCGCGCTGCTGCAGGTCAGCGGTTACCCGCCCAAGGTCGAAGCCGAACTGATCGAACAGATCCGCACATTGCCCGGCAAGCTGCGCTTCGAGACCTTCATTTCGCTTACATGCCACAACTGCCCGGACGTGGTACAGGCACTGAACCTGTTAGCGGTACTCAACCCGGGAATCAGCAGCATCATGATCGACGGTGCCGCATTTCAGGATGAAGTGACCGCGCGCAAGATCATGGCCGTTCCAACGGTATTCCTGAATGGCGAACCTTTCGGCCAGGGCCGCATGACGCTCGAAGAAATCGTCGCCAAGCTCGATACCGGCGCAGCCAGTCGCGATACCGAGAAAATCGGCCAGAAGGCCCCATTTGATCTGCTCGTCGTCGGCGGCGGCCCGGCTGGTTCTGCCTCCGCCATTTACGCAGCGCGCAAGGGTATCCGCACTGGCGTCGTCGCCGAACGCTTCGGCGGCCAAGTGCTCGATACCATGGGCATCGAAAATTTCATTTCCGTACAACATACGGAAGGTCCCAGGCTGGCCAGCGCGCTGGAGCAACACGTCAAGGAATACGACGTCGACATCATGAACCTGCAGCGCGTCGAGGCCCTGATTCCTGCGGCGAGTGGCGGTTTGACCGAAGTGCATCTGGCCAGCGGTGCCATATTGAAAAGCAAAACCGTGGTGATTGCCACCGGTGCGCGCTGGCGCGAGATGAACGTGCCGGGCGAGCGCGAATATCGTGGCCGTGGCGTAGCCTATTGCCCGCATTGCGATGGCCCGTTATTCAAGGGTAAACGCGTTGCTGTCGTCGGCGGCGGAAATTCCGGCGTGGAAGCCGCGATCGATCTGGCCGGCATCGTTTCACACGTTACCCTGCTTGAGTTCGACAGCGTATTGCGGGCCGATGCCGTACTGCAGGCCAAGCTCCACAGCTTGCCCAATGTCACGGTGATCAAGAGTGCACAAACAAGCGAAGTCAGCGGTGACAGCAACAAAGTCACCGGTCTGTTTTACAAAGATCGCATCAGCGGGGAAACCCTCTGGATTGAACTGGAAGGCATCTTCGTACAGATCGGCTTGCTGCCCAACACTGACTGGCTCAAAGGCACACTGACACTGTCACCGCGTGGTGAAATTGAAGTAGATGCACGCGGGCAGACATCCGCCCCCGGCATATTTGCTGCGGGGGATGCTACGACATCGCCGTTCAAACAGATCATCATTGCGATGGGCGACGGCGCCAAAGCCAGCCTGGGCGCGTTCGATCACCTGATTCGCAGCGGGGCGCCTGCCTGAAACCTGAAAAGCAAACCGCCCTGAATTTATTGGATTCGGAGCGGTTTATTTTCAGCCTATGCCGGCCTACGTTGACTCGAACAGATTAAGGTTGAACTTGTCGCCCCGGCGAAGGCCGGGGTCTAGACTGTAAATCATCAACAGCACTGGATACCGGCTTTCGCCGGTATGACGGCAATTTAACCGCGTTGCAACGCGCCATTACGGCCGAATTTTATCAGCGCCAAACTGCCGAGCAGGTTCGGGAACAGCTCGACTTTTTCACCCGCATGCAAAACCTGCTGCTGCTCTATTTTCATACCCAACTTGCCCAGCAGACGGTCGAAATCGCCCAGCGTGCAGAAATGGATATTCGGCGTGTTGTACCACTCGTAAGGAATGGTCTCCGATACCGGCATGCGCCCGCACAGGATCTGCCAGCGGTTTTCCCAGAAGCCGAAGTTCGGGAAGGTGACAATGCCGGTTTTCCCGACGCGCAGCATCTCGGCCAGAATGCCCTCGATATTGTGCATGGCCTGGATCGTGAGCGAGAGCACCACGTAATCAAAGCTTTCCGACTCGAACGCGGAAAGCCCGCTTTCCAGATCGGACTGGATCACATTGAGTCCGTTCTCGACGCAATGAACGACCTTGTCGACATCGATCTCAACCCCGTAACCGGTGACACGTTTCTCCCTAGCGAGCGCGGTCAACAGCTCGCCATCGCCACAGCCCAGGTCAAGCACCCGCATTCCCGGCTTGATCCATTCGGCCACACAACGCAAATCGGCGCGCAACTTGTTCATGGGTTTACCTCCGCGTCAATCCGGTTAAGATAGGCACGCATCACCGCATGGTAAGGCGCATCCTCCATAAGGAAAGCATCGTGACCGTGACGCGATTCGATCTCGGCATAGCTGACATTCTTGTGCGCATCAAGCAAGGCCTTAACAATCTCGCGTGAACGCGCCGGCGAAAAACGCCAATCCGTGGTAAACGATACAACCAGAAAACCGGCCTGGGTGCGCGACAAGGCCTTAGACAAATCACCGTCAAAATCGCGCGCCGGATCGAAATAATCCAGTGCCTTGGTCATCAACAGATAGGTGTTCGCATCGAAGCTGCCGGAAAACTTGTCGCCCTGATACCGCAGGTACGATTCGATCTCGAATTCGACATCGAATCCATATTGGTACTCGCCGGAACGCAGTAAACGGCCGAATTTCTCGCCCATGCCGTCATCGGAAAGATAGGTGATATGACCGAGCATACGCGCCAGACGCAGCCCGCGACGCGGTACCACATCATGCTCGTAAAAATCCCCACCATGGAATTCCGGATCGGTCAGAATTGCCTGGCGCGCCACATCGTTGAAAGCGATATTTTGCGCCGTCAGCTTGGGGGCAGCCGCAATCACCAGCGCATGGCGCACTCGCTCCGGATAGGCCACAGTCCAGCGCAACGCCTGCATCCCGCCCAGACTGCCACCCATGACCGCCGCAAATTTCTCGATCCCCAAGAGATCCGCCAGCCGTGCCTGCGTCTCGACCCAGTCGCGCACCAGCACCAAGGGGAAGGTCGAACCGAAGGGCTTGCCGATTTCCGGATTGATACTGGAAGGCCCGGTCGAGCCGTGACAACCGCCCAGGTTATTCACTCCGATCACGAAGAAGCGATTGGTATCGACCGGCTTACCCGGCCCGATCATACTATCCCACCAGCCCGGCGCCTTGTCAGCTTCGCTGTACTTGCCTGCCAGATGATGGTTGCCCGACAACGCATGACACACCAGGATTGCATTGGATTTGTCAGCGTTTAGCTGACCATAGGTTTCATAAACCAGCTCATAGCGCGGCAGGGTGATGCCGCAGGCGAGTTGAATTGGCGTATCAAATACACTCTTTTGAGCATTAACAATACCGACACTTTTCATTGGAGGACTTCCTCGCACTTCACTCATTTATTCAATCCCTACAGATACTTCAAGCTTTTCGTTCTAGATACACAATATAACTAACGCTTACTTTAAATTTAGCATTAAATAGGCAGGTGAAAAATCATCGCCCACCTTCGGGTTTTAGCCGCCGTTTTGCAGCATCACGACGCAATTGCCCTCTGTGGTGCAATTGCGCCATCCCAATAGACTCATCATCCGCGCAAGGTTCCACGCAAGACCTGCGCTTGCACCTTGGCTGTGCCAATGAAGCTGGTCTTGCGAAACACACTCACTGTCTTGGCCCAACCAAAGCATTCTTCGATCCGCTTGCACTTGATCATGCTGATCGCATAATTCTTGCCACGCTTGGTGCGCCCATCCACAGCGCTGCCTTTGTCCTTGGTTGCCATGTCCAACGCCTCGATCGCTTGCTGGTGATCAGCCACGTCCAACCTTTGTCTTCGCCCAGGGCGCTGTTCGATTTAAGTGTTTGTTGGCCATGGTTTCTGCAGCTTCACACTCGGCCGTGCTAGTGGCCTTTGTGGTTTCCACATCCACGACCAGCCCGTTGCAGTTCTCCATCACGATGTGCATCTGATGCCATGGCTTGGCTTCGGAAAACTTGGCCTTTTTGTAGAGCCGCGAATCGGAATCGGTCTTCGATTCATGCGTGGCGTTGCTGCGCTTTTCGCCCTTGCAATCCACTTCGGCGTTGGAGCGGCTGCCTTTGTTGTCATCGTCCTTGCGGTCCATGCCATCCTTGCGCATCAGGCTCAAGCTTCAATCATCGTGCCATCAACGCTGAAATTCCCGTCAGAGGGCAGCCCCGCCCAGTCGGCAAGCATGAGAACGTGATTGAAGAAATCCAGCAACAGCGTCTGTTCGAGCAGCTGGTCGCGGTTGGCGAAAAACACCGTGCCTTCCCACACCCGATCATCAACGCCCAGTCCGACAAACCAGCGGAACAACAGATTGTAATTCAGTCACGCCATCAACTGGAGCTCGCTACGGATGGCGTAGAGCACTTGCAGCAGCAATGCCCGCAGCAGCCAGCGGGATCGAGGGGGCCGGTCCGGGCATAGCGCCTGTCAAACTCACAGCTCATCGTGAGTTCTAATGGTATCGACTGCAATTTTGGGCTTACGCAGCAGATGCGAGGCCGGTATCCGGTCTTCTATACCCACATAACTGAACATCACACCCTAAATAAAATCGCTGCCGCGCATAATCGGTAAGAAGTAGAAAAGGCCCGAATGTATTCTCTCATCACGCTAGATGTTGCTGGGCTTGAAATAGAGGGTTTTTCACCACCCTGCTACACAAAATTTGTTTTCCGATCAAAAGTATATTCAATAAATTTATCAATATCATTACTACATAATAGATGGCAAATATTTCTAATTTCTTGCTCTGGCCATTTCCACCATTCACTTTTAAGTAGCAAATCCCTTGTAATTTCATCATACCTCCATTTAACATGCCTCGCAGGATTTCCAGCAACAATAGAATATGGCTCAACATCTCTGCAAACAACTGCACCAGCAGCTACAATAGCCCCATCACCTATGGTGACCCCAGAGAGAATAATACAACTCGCACATAACCATACATCATTTCCAATAATTACACTCCCTCGACTTATACCAAAATCAGTAATGCATCTTGCCTCATCGATCATTGCAGGAAATGGATAAGTACTTATCCAGTCCCCACGATGATTCCCACCAAGGAATATTTGCACATTGGTAGAAATTGAACAATACGATCCAATTAACAGCGTCGTTCCTTCATTCCAATCATGAATTACCGGCAATCCATAACTTCCGATACCAAATGAATATTTATTTTTATATTTTAAATAAAATCGAGCAGCCCCCTGATGCAAAACAGGAAGTTTTTTAATTTTTCGCCGTTCCCATGCTGCACAAATATTTTTAAGTAACTTCATCCTAAGCACTACCTTCTTAACAAAATCAACAGTTAAATTGTATTAACAAAATTTATTTATTCCACTGCTAAGCAGCCCATACTTTTCATTATCACTTGATGCAGAATAAAGTGCCCAAGTCGAAACAAAAAAGCTAAACCCCAACTTATTGCAAAAAAATAGTTCGGCAAAACTAAATATTAAAGCACCAAGCAAAAACCAATATCGATACACATCTGAAGCAGCTCGCTTGAATAGTAAAAAAATACTAATACAAAAAGACATGAATAAACAGGCCCCACCCAAAACGATTATTTTTCCCCAATCACTGTGAAAATCTGGCAACAGAAGCACCGCACCGGGAATATTAAACGAGACCTCATGACTAGCCTGAAGATTTGCAAACGAAGTAAAACCCATACCAAGTAACGGATGACTCCCTAAAATTCCAAACGCTATTCTCCACGTTTCTAGCCTAACACCAATCGATGTTTCTGAAAAAACGGATTCTTTAAAGTACTGAATGAACTCCTGAAATGCCAGGAAAAACCTGGTTGTTACCGGAGGATAAAGAAAAACTGTAAAACCTATTAAAAACAAACAAATTGTAGCTATAAACGCCAATTTTCTATTTCTTCTACCCGCCATAGGGGCAATAAAGAATAAAACAGGAATAGCAGCCAACGCACCACGGGAGCCCGTCATAACTGCCGTTACGAGTGCGAAAAAGCTTCCCAATGGAAGAAAATAGGTCAGATACGAATCTGCTTTTTCCCGCTCTCGATACAAGAAATGTAAGAAACATAACCCTGCCAACCAGACGGAAAATTGTCCAAACCGGTTTTCGTACACTCCACCCCAAACTCTCTCTCGACCTTGGATAAAAAACTCATCCATTGCAATAGCAAAATACACACAAGCACCAATACATGCAGCATAAGCCAGTTGTTTTCGCGTAACACCAAGATGGCGTGCTCCTGCATAAATAACGGCACCCCAAAATATCCGACTAAGGGGCGCTGGTTCGGCAAGTGTTACGTTATGCCAGAATTGGACAAATTCCCAAACAAAAGCAAATGGAATAAACGGAACAGCCCATTCCCATACCGATAGTGTCAGTGATCTAATATCAGTTCTAAAATTCTTCAACAACACAAGCAAGGCCACAGGACCAGCCAATACGGACATATATCTTGGACCTCCTCCGAATGGAAATATTTTACTCCCCATTATCGGATAACTAAGCACTACTAACAATGATAAATAATTAAAAAAGCAACTCCATCGGATTGACTTAAATATCACATACAATCTATTAAACATAATAAGATAACTTCTATTTTTTAAATTGATGATAGCGCCAGCGCTTTAGCACAAAAAATGGTGCCAAAAGGCAAGGCATCGCAGCGTAGGTAAAAATACGAAGTCGAAACCCGAGTGCTTGAGAGTGTGTTGTAAATGCAACGCTGATTTTTTTGACGACACTTTCCGCAGAAAACATTTGCTCGATAAAACATTCTTTCTGGTATTTTTTTTCGATGTTATCCAGCGTAAAAGTACTGGCATTGAGTTGGCGAGCTGTATCCAGCATGCAAAGTAATTCTGTTTTGCTGCTGTTTAGCTTTCGTGTCAACCGACGTATCACCTCGCTGGCTGACAACGCTTTGTTTTGCTGGGTTAATCCACCTCTACGATACCTTACCAACGGCAGTGGCAACGTTACTGCTCGCCCAATAGCAATTGCCCGAAACGCCATAACCATATCTTCACCCACCACGCCTTCGGGTATGCCCCCAAAACGGTCGAAGAGACGTCGAGTCCACGCTTGCGCAGCACCAATCACTCGAGGAGGAGAACGAGACCAGTCGTCAAGCGAATGGTAATCATCCAGATTAGCGACTTGAATCACGCCATGAATGCAACCTTCACTGTCCATATCGTACAAATCACAGGCAATCAGATCGGGAATTTTTTCGTTTTTCAACCAGAAATTAACCACTGTAGAGACTCGTTCTGGAATTGATACATCATCGCCTGCAGTAATAAATATCAGTTCGCCACTTGATCCTAGAACTGCTTTGCTAATATTGCCGCCGATACCCAAGTTGCATGAATTACGACTGATAACAATATGGTGTGTCCCTTGATAGTTTCGTACACACGTTTCAATTACAGAATACGTTTTATCAGTAGAGGCATCATCAGAGATAACGATTTCAAGATTAGGGTAATCCTGCGTTAGCGCGCCTTCTATTGCCTCTTTGATTTTATCTTCCTGGTTGTAGGAGATAAGGAGCATGGTGACTTTGGGAAGCGACAGCATCAATTTGCTCGTAGTTAAGAAGATTCGATCCTGCGAGTTAGGGTAGCAGCTGGCTCATCAGTGCATCTATATGGGCATCGAGAGAGTAAGGGTAGTGAATATGCAACCCTGGCTCAGCCAGCGCAAGTGTTTCGGCCTCGAAACGTAGCAAGACACTAGCCAGAGCAGCGCGCAGGCTATTGACCGTACGCTCGAAGCGAACGCACGCGGCATCGGACAGCACTTCAATAGCACCCACGGTATTCGCAAACAAAACAGGCGTTCCGCATAGTATCGATTCCGGACCGACTAAACCGAATGCTTCGTACTTGGATGCGAGAATCGAGGCATCCGCACTGGCATACAAGGCGGGCATATCGCGACGAAATCCTAAATTAATTACGCGGGGATGGTTCAAAGCATCTTTACCTACGACAACCAATCGAATTCGAGAATCGAATCCGTCGAGCGCCGACAAGATCAGATCAGCGCCCTTCAACGTATGGTTATTAGATGGAAACAGTAGCATGAGTTCATCCGGCCCGACACCAATGTGCTGTCGTAGCGCCTCGCGCCCGTTACGTGCTGCCAATGAAAAGACCGTTGTGTCGACCGGGGGATAGAGCGTGATTACCCTGTCCGCCTCCACGTCATAATGGTGAATTATTTCTTGCCGCACCCGCTCTGAGTGCGCAACGATGCTGCAAGCTCCGCGGTACAGTGCTTTCTCGTGACCGATGGTCAATCTATCAAATAACCCAGGCTGCAGCCTTCCCTTGTTCTGCAAATGACCAAGGTGCGTACCGCCGACAATAGCAAGTTTCGCCCCGCCCGGAACCCGTGAAATTCCAATAATTGGCCAATCCAGCCTTGCATGGGAGACTGCACGGCTTTCAAAAACATAATTATTGATGCGAGAAAATGGTGTCCAGTCTGGTAATACGATAAATTCAACGCCATGCGGCTGCATGCTTGGCCAAGCGAGTCGCCTAGTTACGACTCTCAGCAAAACCCCTCGTTGCGAAAGGCCTGCGATCAGATCCAGAACGTAACGTTCCATCCCTCCTTTAGAACAGATGGAGTGGAAAATAAGGTTAATCCCTTTGGGTAGTTTCACTGATTCTGATCCGAATATTCTGACAACTAAATGCACCTCATTTAAATCAAGTTAGCCACCTGCAGAACAATATCCGTATTAAGGCAAAAAACCGCGACATCGACAATACGCATGACAAGCGACAAGCCAGCTTGCACTGCACTGATAGATTAGTGGATTATAACAGTCTCAATCACCCACTAGCCCGCAACATGCCCACCATTGGCGTCGCCATCATTACCAAAAATGCTGCCACACACCTCCCGTCATGCCTGTCTGCAGTCAGATGGGCCGATAAAATCGTCATACTTGATTCCGGTAGCACCGACAACACGCTTGAAATTGCACGCAAACATGGGGCAGAAACCCATCAGACATCGGACTGGCCGGGCTTTGGCACACAAAAAAATCGATGTATTTCATTGCTTGAAACCGACTGGATACTATCTCTTGACGCCGACGAAGTGCTAACCCAGGAACTAGTAGATGAGATTCGTTCCGTCATAAGTGCGCCACAATCCAATGTGTACGCCTTGCCCAGGCTTTCCAACTATTGTGGTCGCTGGATACGCTATTCTGGATGGTATCCGGATTATGTACCTCGCCTGTTCCAGCGCGGCACAGCCTATTATTCTGAAGATTTGGTACATGAACGTTTAATTTTCACAGGTGTTCCATTACGCCTATCGAACGAGATATTGCACTATTCCTTTGACAACCTCGACCAAGTACTGGCCAAGGTCAACAGCTATTCTGCAGCAGGGGCCAAACAGCGGCATCTACGCGGACAACAAGCAAGTTTGGGCAAAGCGATCCGGCATGGATTAGTAGCATTTTTTAGAAGCTACATCCTCCGTCGAGGATTCCTGGATGGACAAGAAGGTTTCATTCTGGCTGTTTCCAATGCCGAAGGCACTTATTACCGTTACCTCAAGCTGATGTATCTGAATGAACACACCCAAGCTTAGCCTAATTGTCACCACCTATAATCGGCCAGATGCACTGAGGGCAGTACTTGAAACCTTGGCCCGCCAGATCGACGCAGGCCATTTTGAAGTACTCATCGCAGATGACGGCTCACAACCGGAAACGGCTGCACTCATCAAATCATATGCCGGAAATTACCCAGCCCCACTGATTCACGTTTGGCAGGAAGATATTGGCTTTCGTGCGGCAGCCGCGCGCAACAAAGCAGCTGCCCAAGCCAAAGGTGACTACTTTATCTTCATTGATGGTGATTGTTTGCCAATGCCGGATTTCTGCGCCCAACATCGCCGTTTGATGGAGACAGGTTGGTGCGTGGCGGGTAGCCGCATATTACTCAGTGAAAGCCTTACCTCCTCGCTTCTCGCCAACAAGGACCCATTCTATGTCATGCTCTGGGACAAAAGCCATTGGCAAGCGGCAGTAAAACGTAGAGAAGCAAATAAAGCGAGCGCATGCTGCCGCTGGCCCCTCGGTATGTTACGGAAGTTGGGAGGGCACCGATGGCAAAGGGTCAGAACCTGCAATTTAGGGGTTTGGCGCCGTGATTTTTATGCCATCAATGGCTTTGACGAGTCGTTTTGCGGATGGGGTTATGAAGACTCGGATTTTGCAGTTCGTCTGATCCGACAGGGTCTGCGGGTCAAAGACGGTCGTTTTTCGGTGCAGGTATTGCACCTTTGGCATCGCGAAAACGACCGGTCTCAACAACCCGAGAACTGGGTGCGCTTTGAAGCGACGCTCAACGGCCAACACACTAAAGCCATTCAAGGCGTTGACCAATACCACCCAGACGCGACTTAATTAACTTTCAGCAAACTGCACCGCATGCATCCGGGCATACAGACCGCCAGTTGCAACCAACTCGGCATGTGTGCCCATTTCCGCAATTCGGCCTTGTTGCAACACCACGATCCGGTCGGCGTTTTCGATAGTGGAAAGGCGGTGGGCGATG
>JARLJJ010000326.1 GCA_031291275.1 Formivibrio sp. | reverse complement strand
CCGCAAGAAGGTTCGACTGCTGCTCACCATCGGCTCGTTTGCTGTTGCGTTGTTCCTCTTTGCCTTCCTCGCTGTTGTGAAAGACGCATTCAATCGCGGTGCGGATGTCGCCGGTGCGGACCGCCTGGTGGTCATCAACCGTACTTCCATCATCAATCTGATACCGCTTTTCTACCGCGACAAAATCCTTCGCATTCCCGGCGTCAAGTACGTCACGCACAACAACTGGTTCGGCGGCATCTACAAGGAAGAAAAGAATTTTTTCCCGCAGTTCGTGATTGACCCGGATAGCCAGCGGCAGGTTTTCCCTGAGCTCATCGTGCCTGACGATCAATGGAATGCTTTCTTGAAAGATCGACAAGGCGCCATAGTGGGTGCCAAAACCGCGGAACGCTTCCACTGGAAGCTTGGCGATCGCATCCCCATTAAAACAACTCTATACGGTGGCGGTTCCTGGGAGTTCAACCTCGTTGGCATCTACCACGGCAAGCGTCCCCAAGACGACGAAACTCAATTCTGGTTCCAATGGGACTATTTCGAAGAGAGGATTCCTCAAGCCATCAAGGGTCAGGTCGGCTGGTACGTCCTGCGCGTCGAAAATCCCGATGATTCGGTTCGCGTTGCCAAGGCTATTGACGATGAATTTGCAAATTCACCCAACGAGACCAGGACCCAGACGGAATCTGCATTCGCGGCCAACTGGGTGAAACAGTTTGGCAACATCCAGTTTCTGATCCTGTCCATTGGGGCTGTCGTGTTTTTCACGCTTCTGCTCGTCACTGGCAACACCATGGCCATTTCTGTCCGCGAGCGAACATCCGAGCTTGCGGTCTTCAAAGCCATCGGATACCCGGACGTTGCTATTCTCTTTTTTGTCCTTTCCGAATCCCTGATCATCGCGCTCATCGGCGGTGTTCTCGGCCTTGTTCTTGCCGTGCTGGCCGTTCCCGGGCTGGCCAGGGCGCTGAATGGACTCCTTCCCAACCTCATTCTTGCTCCATCGATGCTGATTCTCGGACTATTGGCGGCGATCGTGGTTGGCATCGTCAGCGGACTGATTCCAGGCATCATGGCGATGCGCATGCGCGTTATCAACGCTCTCCGGAGGGTATGATTGTGGCCATCCCATTTATCTATAACGTTCGCAGCGTGCGTGCTCGTTGGACGTCCACGATCGTCGCCGTT
>JARLJJ010000325.1 GCA_031291275.1 Formivibrio sp. | reverse complement strand
TTTCTTGCAGGCAATGACCTCGCCATCCAGGAATTCGCCACGGAACTGGCCCGCAAGAACAATCTGCAACTCGAATGGCGGGAGACCCCGGAATCCGCCAATGATGCTGTCGCTTTTGCGGAACAGGCCGAACGCTCGGCGCAATTGCGCCGCCTCATCATGCTCGCCGTCGATGCAGATCCCATTGCTTCAATTACGCAACGCCATCACATTCCCGAACGTGAAAATGAGCTGTCACTCGCAATCCGCGAGCCGCTCATCTGATGCGCATATCACAACGCGATACGCAATGAACCGTACATTTCAGTAATGCAACGTAATCTATTGGAGTTTTCCGTTATTTAGACGACAGTTTTTTGCGATGTTTTTGTCTGGAAAACTCAAAAAGTCGTGGGCTAACTTGAGCAGTTTCCGCAACTTCAGCGTCCAATAAGGGTTGTACCAAAGAACGACACAAGAGTCCGAGCACGGAGCAAGCGTGTCTCGATAGTCTCTCAATCACATTTGCTTTCTGCCGTACTTTTCGCCCCTTCTTGCGTAATGATGCCTACGACGAATGAGCAGGGAAAGCGACTCGCTTTCCAAACCCATGGCTGCGACGAAATCTCGTACGCTTCGTCGCTCGATCGCTGACGGTCCTGCCCCCCCAGATCTGCGAGCAGGACCGCGCTAGGGAGCACGTGCGAATGGCCTTTCTGATCGAACACAAAGCGCAGGTTTTGTACATAACCGCTTCTTCAATCACGGAAAACGGGAAGAGACGCAAGATCGTCATCGAAAGCCGCCCGGAGTATGCCGTTATTTCCCTCCAGGGCCAGAAGGAAAAGTACCCCATCCTCTGGGAACATCTCTTCCAAACCGCGGTGCGGCATCTTGAGTACAACCTGCGCGTTGAAGCCGCGGCCGAGGCGGCCAGCAGGGCAAAAGGCAAAAGCCAGCGCAAATAATCCGGCAGGCCAACTGCAGCTTTGAGCAATGCTCAATCAGTCATCATTCTTCGCGCTGTTTTGTTGCGGCTCTGAGATGCTTTATCAATGCGAGCAACCAAGTCCTTGGCGCGAAGGTGAGTATACCGCTTGAGCATTTGCATCGACTTGCGCCAGAAGCAAGTCGATCTTTTATTGACAAAATTCGAAAACTAATCGCAACCAGTATTGCTCACGTCGCGTCTATTGAAATGTACATACCAAACGCCGTAGATGCCAAAACATTAGTTAGTCGGCCTATCCGCGGCGATCTGAATCTGATGAGGTGCGAGGATGTCCAGAAGGATCTTACGACTGCCGAATGTACTTGACCGAACCGGCCTTTCCCGCAGCACTGTCTACCAACGGGTGAGCGAGGGGCGCTTTCCAAGGCCCGTATCGTTAGGTGACCGGGCAGTTGGCTGGGTGGAATCG
>JARLJJ010000324.1 GCA_031291275.1 Formivibrio sp. | reverse complement strand
TCAGCTTCTTGTGGTCCGCGGCCAACAAGTCTAATTGGGACTTTGGCGTGCGCCGCCGCCCGCACCAATGTCACGAGCCCCTTTTCCGGAGCAAAGCGGCCGAAGTAAAGGATATAGTTACCGGGAGGTGCAATCGGCGCCAGCGGCAGCGCAACGGGGTTGGGAATGTGTACGATCCAGTTTGGATCGAAGCCCCAAGAGATTAGCTTATCGCGATAGAAGCGGCTCGGAGCCACCACACGTTCAAGGTTATGCCTGTAAAGGCCAAACATCTTGTGGACGGCGGATTCAAGCGCAACTAGGCTGCTGGCTACGAACGAGTCCTTAATGCAGCGATGGCGCACCGCGTTCCACACATGTCCACCCTTGCAGCGTTCGCACACGCCAGTGCGGTTAAGCATCTTATTGTTAGGACATGCCAGCTTGAGATCGTGGGCGGTCATCACCGCGGGAATGCCGCGTGCCTTCAGTTCCATTAGGACTGAGGGCGAGAGGTGGTGGTAGATGCTATGGATGTGAGCGAAGTTTATCTTCTTGTCATCTAACAATTGAGTAAGTTTTTGCCGCGCTTCGAGGGAATACACAATCTTGAGTGCATTAGAAATAGTCCGTCCCTCAGCGCCGCGCTTTTCGTAGTCGATGCAATCTACAAAATACCGTGAATCTGCGCATGGGACATTCTGCTCGTGATGCATCGAGAAGAAGCTAGTTTCCCACCCGTGTGCAGCAAACATCTCTGCGTGGCTAAAATAAACGGTTTCAGAGCCACCTCTGATGTAATGGTAATTGTTGACCGACAGTAAGGATCTCAACTCAGCCCACCGGCTCTTCACACCACGAGGAACGCGTTGAATGCATTCTGTTTGCTTTCACGGGATGGGTGGATAAAAGTGTTGGCATCTAACCTCATTTCCGACAATCACAATAAGAACTATTTATACGTTCGTGGGGTGCACTTCGGTTCGTTGAAACGGAATTTATGAGAACACCGACCATATCCGGGAGACAAGATGGCAAGCAACTACCGGCGGGCGGTCTGCTGTCTCAGCAGGAGCAGGTTCTTGTGGACATCACGTCGAGCACCAGAAACCTCCTATGTCTCTAATTGCTCTACGGGACTATTCTTCCAGTACTTCTCAACCAACTCCCGGGTATTTCTGATGTTACCTCTGCTGGAAGCGCCGAAGACAATCGCCTCGAGATTTGGCACCTGACAGACCCATTCAATGGCTTCTTGCGGCTTCAGTGCACCAGAAGCAAATACCGACATCGCAATCGCACGAAATTTGTGCTGCTTCAACGTGTCTTCGTACGCCTGAAGGCCACCACACATGCGGAAACCGGCTTTGTTGATATTTGAGCAGATGATGGGATTATCGACGCCCACGTCCTCAAGCACGCGCACTAGCCGCGGCAAGTTCATGGTTATAAATCCGGGCTCAGCTTTATAACGCTTGCGCACGTGGTCGGCAAAGGCACGCAATGCAACGTCCAGCTTCAAACCCATCAAGAGATCGGTCACCACGTTTTGGAGGAAGATAACTGGAGTGCTTACTCCTTTGAACATCTTCATCTCGGCATCGACGAGTAATGTGGTAAGTCCTTCAATATCTTTACGCGCTATGGATACTCCGCCGCGGACGGCAGCATTGAGCAAGCCTTCGTCTGGCAAGAAGCCCTTGATCGCACCTAAAAAGCCGTCTTCTGTCATAGCATTGGCATATTTATGTGCGTAAGGCATGCCTGGGAAGAACATAAAGTCTGCATAACGGGTAGGATTGGCACGCATGTGATTAGCAACAATCTCAATCCGCTCATGCGTGGTGCACATGAACGTCCTAATTCCCTCGTCATATGCGGCATCAAGCACATCTATGATTGCACCGACATCCTGAAAGCGCATAGCCTGCGCGCGCGCCTTCTCCTCGGATACGTGGTTTACACCAAAGAATTGATTATCGCCGAATAGCAACTTATACACTTTCCCTCCTCAAGTGGACGCTCACTGGATGACCGCAGCATCGTTGATCAGCATTGCGATTGCTTTATCGGTCGCGACAGAACTCTCGAAAGTGCTGACCGGATCGCCAGCCCCGAGTATTGTCTGCACAAAATTGTCCAGCTCTGCGGAATATTCTTCACCTCGGACGTAGAAAAATACCGGCTCGGTCAGTTGTGTCGTGTTGCGGGCATTCCAACCTGCGACATACCCCTCCGGCAAGCCAGCGCTTTCGGTCAAATAAACATTGATTTCTTGGCGGTCGGCGATGATGCGCCCTTTACTGCCCCAGATTGATATCTTCGTTGACATCTTGCGATAAGATTCATCGCTCCAATTCACTGATAACTGAACGGTGGTCCCGCCGTCAAAGTAAAGCGTCCCGTAGACCTCGTCGTCGATATCCTTCGAGAAGATACTGTTCAGGACGCTTCCACTTGCCTTCAAGGGCTCACCCAGAAACCACGTAACAAGATTGAGGGGATGAGCGGCATAATCGTAAATACAGCCGCCACCTTGCTTCCGGTCTGCTCGCCAGGTGGTCCCTTTCGGACGTAACACGACGGGCCCGTATGCCTCAGCCAAAATATGACTCACTTTACCAATGGCCTTGATATCCAGTAACCGCTTAGCTTCCTGAAACGCTCCTACGAAGCGATTGTGATATCCAACCTGGTTAACTAGACCTTTCGCCTTTGCAAGGTCCGCTAGCTCCCGCGACTGCTGTGGGTCCAGGGTCAAAGGCTTCTCGCAATAGGCATGCAGGCCCTTCTCCAGTGCAACCTTAACAAGCGGATAATGGAACTGCGAAGGTGTCGCTATGATAACAGCATCAAGATCTTCTTTCTCGAGCATGGTATTTGGGTCTGCATATGTCTTAATACCAGAGTACTTAGACAGAATATCAAGCATGTAGCCGGATTTATCGCAGATGGCGACGACCTTGGCACGATCATGCATATTGATGATTGAATATAGCGATAGGCCCATCTTGCCTACTCCTACGACCGCGATCCGAACCATGCCTTAAGCCTCCTTCGCATGAACAACAGGTGGAGTTTCATTCACAAATATCTGCAAGTGCTGTTCTACAACTCGATCCCAGGAGAATTGTGCCTCAACATATTTCCGCTGTGCTTCCCCCTGTGCCCTCAACCAAATCGGATCTTTCAGTGCGCCTTCCAGTTTGGTAGCTAGATCTTCCGGGTTGCTCTTGGCGAAATATATGCCGTGCTCATGCAAAGCATATTGATTCGCTTCGATATCGCTGCAGATAACTGGTGCACCCACATACGCACTTTCCAGGATTACTGGCGAGAGTCCTTCAATATCCGATGGCTGAACATATGCGTAGCAGTTGCGCATAAGTGCGTGAACTTCAGATCCATAAACATAGCCTGGGAACCTCACGCGCGGATCTTTGCATGCCAAGAGACTCTTCTCGTACTCGGAAGGATGAGGGCTCCCACCAACCAACACGAGCTGTTTGTCTGTGTTTAGCCTTGAATAGGCCGCGACTAGATAGTGGAGCCCTTTGTCGGGGATGAATCTTCCTACAAAGAGAAAGTAGCTGCCAGGCGTCAGTTCCAGTTTGTCGAGAATGCGTTCACTATTGTGATCATAACTAACGTCAGCACCGAATGGGATAAATGCGTACTCTCTCTTGAAGTGCTTTTCGAAAAACTCGCGTGTAAAGATATTGTCAAAAATGACTTCGTTGTAAACAAACGCACTCAGCAGCATTGAGCACCATAGATAGATCTTACCGATCGCAGACCACTTACCCCGCTCCCACTCTTTGCCATCCTGAC
>JARLJJ010000043.1 GCA_031291275.1 Formivibrio sp. | reverse complement strand
TGCTTGATCCGACGGGTTGGGTATTGCGTGGAGCCGAACGACTGTTTGCGGTAACAGACTGGGTGCTTATGCAATGCGCGGCATTGCCTGTGACCTCGTCAGGTTTTATGTCGCCTCCGCTTTGGTCACTGGCACCCGCTGCGGTGGGTGTAGCCCTGTTACTTGCTCCGCGTGGCATGCCCGGACGTTTGCTTGGCGGTGTATTTCTGTTGCCGTTGTTTGTTTTACAGTCAGAGCCTTTGCCGCTTGGCACGTTTCGCGCCACGGTACTGGATGTTGGACAGGGACTTGCCGTGCTGGTTGAAACGCGGCATTCAGCGCTGCTGTTCGATACCGGGCAATTGCCGAATGGTGAGCGTGTCATCCTTCCCGCCTTACGTGCAGCCGGTCGGTTGCGGCTGGATGAATTGCTGCTTTCGCATAACGATAATGATCATGTCGGTGCGGCAGAGGTTTTGCTGACCCAGTTGCCGATTAATGAAACCCTGCACAGCTTGCCAGATACGCTACCGTGGCTTGCTCCCGTCAAATCCCGGCAGCGCTGTACTGCAGGCGCAGCGTGGGAGAAGGATGGCGTAACTTTCCGCTTGCTTTGGCCTCCAGAGGGTTTTCTGAGCAAGCAGGACAATGCCAACAGCTGTGTGTTGCTTGTGGACAACGGCAAACATCGCTTACTGATCCCCGCCGATTTGGGCGGGCGCGAAGAGGCACAGTTGGTGGCAACGGGCCTTCCTCGGTCGGACATTGTTATTGCCGGCCATCATGGTGGCAAAGGTTCGTCATCCACTCAGTTTGTCGAAGCTATTCGAGCACAGTTTGCGGTCTTTTCTGTCGGATATCGGAACCATTTCGGCCACCCGCGCCTCGACACGTTAGAACGTTATGCTTCTGCAGGAACCCGCAATCTTCGCACTGACCAAAGCGGTGCGTTGATATTCAATGTGGATGAGAGAATCACCGTTGTCCCATGGCGCGATTACCGGCGGCGCTATTGGTATGCACCAGCTTCTGGTGTGGCCGAGGGAGAGAATTGAGTGGGCTGATTGTGATCATTGGCCACAAGGAAAAACCAGCAATGGGCGGTTAACGCATACATAGCTTGCCCCCACGCCCATAGGAGGTTAGAATCGCGCTCCTGTTTTGCTGGCTTAGCTCAGTAGGTAGAGCAACTGACTTGTAATCAGTAGGTCGCCAGTTCGATTCCGGCAGCCAGCACCAATAAAATCAAGGGGTTAGCAGAAATGCTAGCCCCTTTGTTTTTTTGCAGTATGTCAAAGCTACACTGCACATTCACTCGTGCGAATCTTTATTTCATGTCTATTGCCTTATCCCTGCCGGTATTCACTTGTGCCCTAACAAAATATTAATACAACAAATAGGGGATTCCTCTCAGCGCACTCCTGCAGAAAATCAGCACCAAGCCACTTCCTTCAGTCGGTCGAATTGTCTGCAGCCTCGCCTGTAGCCTCCATCGCTTTCTTGGCTGAGTCTCGGGCAGATTCCAGCGCTTTTTGCGTAGCCTCCTTACTAGACTTGGCCGCCTGTTCCGCTGCTGCTGCAGCCTTCTTTGCCGCTTCACTGGTTGCGACGGCTGCTTTTTTAGCCGCTTTTTCGGTCTTCACTGCGGCTTCTTTTGTTGCAGCAGTCGCTTTCTGGGTGGCTTCCTTGGTTTTGCGCACCGCTAGTCTGGCAGCATCGTCGGCATCCCGTGCTGCTTGTTTGGCAAATTTAGATTGTGAGGCATCTTTGACGGCCTGCTCGGCTTTTTCTACTGCGATTTTGGCGGCTTCTGCTGCTTTATGCATTGCTGCCTTGGCTTCTTCTGCCGCAGTCTTCGCGGTTTGCTCCCATTTTGTCACGGGCACCTTGTTCGATTCGCTTGCCGTTGCTTTAACATTGTTTGCAGCCTGTGCACTTAAGCCGAGCACCAATGCCAATAAGATTAACCATTGCTGTAATTTCATCGTTTTTTCTCCGTTGAGTCAGGGGAGTCTGCGTTTATTCAGCATAGATATGCTGCAGAGATCGTTGCGTTTTTTGTGGGGAATTGGTCGATTTGAGCGCTAGTACTGGAATGGTTCGGTCGATGCATCAGATTTTGGACCATTTGAAACAAAAAAAGCCGACTTTTAAAGTCGGCTTTTTTTGTTTTTGTAAAAATTAAACCGTGGTCCTAATCACATTACCACTGGCGGTTACACCTTCCATATTTTTTGAAAAAGCTTGAAGGAAACTCGACAGAGTGGCATTGCTATTACTACTGCCGCCCAACGCACTGACCAAGTTTGCAAAACTGCTCTGCAGATTACTGGCCGTTGAGTCAGAACTACTAGTGGAAGAGTTGGACGACGAAGAGGACAACGATTGGATCAGGCTTTGCAAATCCGCCTGTATGTTGGGCTTATGATGCCCAGCGCTACTGATGGCAGCGGTGGATGCACTATCGTCGGCATCTGCATCGTTGCTAGAACTATCTTGTGCATGAAGAGCAGCCATCAGGCTTTGCATAAATGCGGCCATGGCTTGACCTGCATCCTGGGTTGACGATGAGGAGGATGTAGCCGTTGAGCTTGAAGTGCTGCTGGTAGACGAATTCGAACTAGTACTTCCAATGCCAAGGGAAGAAAGGGCTTGGCTAATTGCATTGATCAAACCACCTCCATCAGCAGGCGGAGGCGGCGGCATGTCGCCAACACTGCTGGATTGACTCGTTTGGTTCGTTTTGCTCACCTGAGCAATTTGGTTTATCCAACTGGAGTTGCCGGAGACTGCGCTGATGCTCATGGTTAGTTCTCGCTTACCTTATTTAACTATGGTTCAAATATAGTGATGTCCACCGCTGAGCTGCAAGTGGAAGGAAGTGCGAAAACGAGTAAATATATGTAAATATTGGGAGGCGAGGCAGTATGAAATTATCAGGGGCTCGTTTTGCGTGAGTGAAAACGAATACCCCTTATTCCTCTAGACCGGTGTTTACAATACCTTGTCTTGATGTGGCGAATTATTCACTTTCGACCAAGGCTACATGCCGTGCTTCTTTGATCATGGTCTCTGTTTTGATCAGATTGGCATCAATACCCTGCTTAACGATTTCAGTTTTGACGGCGTTGGCGCGAGCCAGTGCTGCGCGAGTTGCATTATGGATTGCTTTTTGGTCACAGTAGCCGGTAATAGTAATGTGTTTGGCCATTTTGAGTTTTGGCAGCATTTGATTGATTTGTTGCAAAGCAATCGAATCAAGCTTGGCGCTCATTTTCGTGAATGACAGCGTAAAGGAAGATGGTTCACTTTTTACAGCGGAGGAAGTTGCAGATGCGGTGCTGATCTTCGTCCGCATGTTTTTTATTTCACCGCTTGCACTGTCACTCGCATACTGCTGAACCTTTTTAACGGATTGGTCAGCCGCTTCTTCTGCAGTAGGGGCGGTTTCACAGCCAGTCAGAATAAACACACTGGCAAGTAACATAGCGATGATTCTTTTCATTTCCATTCTCCTGAGTTGCACTAAAAAATTAAGCGAAAAAGGCATGCAGGTTCTGCGAGCCTGCATGCCTTGATTTACGCTATCAAGCGATAGTCTTGTTGGCAGTCAGATCCCAACCTGCGCTGATATTGCCGCCACCGGCACCATCGGCACGTTTTTGCTGGGTATAGGTCCATTTGATCTTGCCATAGCTGAAACTAACGGATTCACCGGGGAAACCTTGGTCGGTGGAGGCCCCGCTTGACTGGACTTTGGAAATCAAAACCTGTTCAAGTTTGACTTCCATGTACTTGACCTTGTCGCCACCGGAACGGCAAAGCTCGATTACGACTTCATTGATGTGCTTGCCAGTGCAGCAGGCTTCATAGATTTTCGGACTGGCCTTGTCGAGCAGATGCACGATCTCGAAAGGTGCGTGGTTTACTCGTTCGGCCGTGGCGCCGCCTACCGAGCTAGCAGTTGCCGACGCTGGCTGATCCAGGCCGTGCTTGAACGACAGGATTTCAATCCAGTCCTTGTGTTTGTCATCGGTACTTTCGCCGGGAATACCGTCGATTTTCAGGAATGCATCAAATGCCATATTGCTATCTCCTAGAGAGAGTTGTTTTCAGATTGAGATAAAGCTCGCCAGAGGTCGGCCTTTAGCGAGTGGGTTTCGGCAGCTCGGCAACGAGCCGCAGCGAAATGGTCAGCTCATCGAGCTGGAAATGCGGGCGCAGGAATGCGGCAGCGCGGTAGACACCAGGCCGTCCCGGAACTTCCACGACATCGACCCGTGCTTCGCGCAGTGGGTACTTCGACTTGGCTTCCTGGCTGGCCGAGTCATCGAGCAGGACGTATTGCGCCAACCAAGTGTTCAGGAAGTCCTGCACGTTTTGTCTGGAAGCAAAGCTGCCGATCTTGTCGCGCATGATGGATTTCATGTAGTGCGCGATACGGGATACGGCGAAGATGTAAGGTAATTGAGTGGAAAGACGCGCATTGGCGTTGGCCGCATCGGTGTTGTAACTCTTGGGTTTCTGTACTGACTGGCCGCTGAAGAATGCGGCGTAATCGGTGTTTTTGCAGTGCACGAGCGAAATGAAGCCGAGATCGGACAACAATTTTTCATTGCGGTCGGTGACGGCAACTTCAGTTGGGCATTTAAGTGCCACTTCGCCATCGTCGGTATTGAAGGTGTGGGTGGGCAGTCCTTCGACCAAACCACCGCCCTCGACACCACGAATAGCTGCAAGCCAGCCAAACTGTGCAAAGGCATCGGTCATGCGGGCGCCGTAAGCATAGGCAGCATTGGTCCACAGGTATTTATGGTGATCGGCGCCGTCGACATCTTCTTCAAAATGGAAGGCTTCTACCGGTAAGGTATTCGCCCCATAAGGCAGGCGACCCAATACGTGCGGGAGCACCAATCCCACGTAGCGCGCATCTTCCGATTCACGGAAAGATTTCCACTTGGCATATTCAACGGTATCGAAAATTTTGGATAAATCGCGTGGCCGTCCGATATCGGTGAAACTTTCCAGGCCAAACAACTGGGCGCTGGCGGCGGTGATCAAGGGCGCATGTGCAGCGGCGGCGACATGGGAGAGTTCTTCCAGCAGATAGAAGTCTTCCGGGTGCCGGGTAAACTCGTAGTCACCAATCAGGCCTGCATAGGGTGCACCGCCGAAAGAACCGTATTCTTCTTCATAAATCTTCTTGAATAGGGCGCTTTGATCGAACTCGGGGGAGGTCTTCAGGTCCTTGACCAGATCTTTCTTGCTGGCGTTGAGTACCTTGATCTTGAGCTGCGGGCTGGTTTCCGATTGTGCCGTCAAATATTTGAGCCCACGCCAAGATGCTTCCAGTTTCTGGAAATCCGGATGGTGCATGATGGCATTCAGTTGTCTGGACAAAAGCGCATCCAGTTCGGCCACCCGCGCATCAATGCTGGCTGCCAAGTCGCGAGACACCGTGACACTGCCTGCTAATACCTGATTGACCAGCTCGCCAATAAGATCGCGAGTGTGGATTTTTTCTTGCTCGTTGGTGGCGACCCGGCTTTGCTCGATGATGCTGTCAAGCAAGCTGGTCTCGATGCCGGGCTCGGCGATGGTTTGCTGGGCTAATTGGGTTTCCATCATGGCTTATTCCTTGGCGGTGGATTGGTTGCCGATTTCGCGCAGCTTTTGCATGTCGCTCAGCACTTCATCGAGCAGACCTTCGAGCTTGTCGTTGGCTACCATCTTGTTGCGCAGATCAGCGAGTCTGGCGCGCGCTTCGAGGAGTTGGCGCAGAGGCTCGACTTGGCTGACGACGTTTTGCGGCTCAAAGTCTTCGAGTTTCTGGAAATTGAGCTCGACGGACAGCTGGCTGTCGGATTCTTGCGTGAGCGTGTTGTCGACTCGCATTGCCAGGCGCGGTGCCATGCCCTTGAGTACGTCATCGAAGTTGTCGCGATCGATCTGGACAAATTTGCGATCTTTGAGCTTGGGCAGCGGTTCCTTGTTGTGCCCGGTGTAATCGCCCATCACGCCCATGACGAAGGGCAATTCCTTGGTTTCAATGGCATCGCCCACTTCCACGTCATATGTAATCTGAACGCGGGGAGGGCGGACGCGGTTGAGTTTTTTTTGGGTGCTTTCACTAGCCATGTTTTCACCTGTTCTTTATTTGAAAATCAATTGGTTGGTTGAAGTAATGCGTCAGGGTTTCCCGATTTTTTCCGCCAACTGAGCGATGAATTCGATCACTCGGCGTACCGTTGCCTGTGGATCGAGTAATTCACGGCCAAGCAGGTAACTCGCCTCGGCATACAGGCGATGTGCAGCCCATGGCGGATTGGGCGCATCCAGGTCGAGAGCACAAAGGGGGTCAAGCGGTGCGCCCAGCAGGGCGGGAATAAAACGGGTCGGCACTTGGCCCGGTACCACGGTAAAGCGGGTTTTTCCCTCGATATGGGAGACGAAATACCCAGGCATCGTGCCAGGGAGCAACTGCCGGGAAAACGCCATGTAAATCATCAGCCAACTGGCGCTGAAAAAAGCATCTTCTGTGGGGCTTTCCGGCAGTGGCAACATGATCAGCTGCTGCATGGTAGGGGCGGTAAAACGTCGTGAGAGTTCAAGTGAAAAGCCGATGTTGATCAGCGAGCGTTCGAGAATGCCGGTGTTGTTGGTGTTGCTCAGCAGAGATCCAAGACTGTTGGCCGATTGCAGTTGTTGAAAGCGTGCAAGCAGTTCGCGGGCAAGATCAAGATCGGCACTGGCATGGCGACTGCTGGTGATCTGATCTTCCAGAAATTGCCGGCATGCAATCATTTCAACGGAGTTTTCTATGCCACTGGCAAGTTGCTCGCGCAGGCCGGAGAAAAATAATTCGTAGGCAATAGGTAATACCGGCAGGCAGTCTGCAATCGATTCGCTGGCGACAATGACACCGGCGATCAACGGATAGCGGCGACCTGTACTGTCGCGGCTGGGGTGCATGACGCCGATGAAGGCGTGGCGACCGTCGCGGGAGGTATAAAAGAAATCGCTAGGGCCGCTTTTGTCATAACGCTCGTTCCAGTTTTCAGTTGCCGATACGCTATCCAATCCCCGGGATAGCAGGTCGTCGAACTCGCGTGCAACAGGATGGCTGGCGTTGATGCGCAAAAAATCTGCGCGCCCCGGTAATTTGCCAAAAATGGTGTACGTTGCACTGTTTTCTGCACCACGGACGAAAGTTAAAACCATGTTCCGTGTCTCCTTAGAACGTTACTTTTTCAGGAAGGCTTTGTTTACGCAGGCTACTCAGCAGCATGGGGTTATTGCCGCTGACCATGCGGAAGTTGACCCGGACATGATCGGCATCGCTATCGTTGCGCCCTTGCTTGATCGTCCAATCAATCTGGTTGGTGCTTGCCTGGGGGTTATCTATGCGTGCTTGAGCCAAAAGCCTCATCCAACCAAGACGCCCGTTGAAATTGCTGACCGGCACGGATGTTCCGTTGAAATACACCACCTGAATCCGGGCACCCAAGGCCGCGCCATTGCTTCCTGGCCAGCTGATCGGCGTCCAGATTTGCGGGCCATTGCGATAGCGCATGACTTGACCGTCGATTTCCACAATGATCTCGCTGATGCCGGGGCTGGGAATCGGCTGAAGCTCAAAGCGCGAAGAGTCACCTTCCTGAAGCAGCGTAGTGCCCATACTGCTCAACCGGCTGATGCCAGGTAAAAAGGCTGGCGAGAATTTGACGCTTTTCTCTGCCCAGGCACGGGCGGTAAGCACATCACCCTTTTTGACCACCAACCCATTCAGGTATTTGGTCACGAATTTGGCCAATACACCTTCTTCGGGTTTGAGAAATTTGGCGATATCGGCGACGGTGGCTTCATTACTGCTATCGGCAAAGGGATACTTGCCTGCCAAGCTGCCCCATGACGGCATGACGTCGTGCTTCCACGCTTCATTCAGTTCCAATTCGACAGGACTAACCAGTGCGGAAAAAGACTGTATCAACGGGCGTACCAGCAAGGGGCGAACGGTATCTCGCGCTTCTTCGGAAGCTCCCACGAGCAGGGTGTTATCAACATATTGCAATGCTTCGGCCAGTTCCGAGCCGGAGCCGTTGAATGTGTTCTGCATCAGTTGCCGTGCCAAGGTTCCGCTTTGATCGGCACTGGCAATCTGGGTCATCTTGCCGCGCAATTTCCCCAGTATTTCCAGGTAGGTCTGCAAGGGTGCTTTGGCGCCATTTGTGCTCAGCGCGATTTGGGCAATCCAGGAAAACTGGATTCCCAGCGGGCCATACTGGCCGGCAGCAGGTTTGTTGTCGGTACGCGCGGTGGCGAGAAGTTGTTCGGTTTTCTCCAGCACACTGGTCTTGGCTTTATCCAGGGAGCGAGAAATTTCGGAAGGGTTATCCCACGATGTTTCTCGTGCTGCCCGTGTCAGCACGACAAGCAATGGAGAGTTGGCCGGATCGGACAATAAGCCCAGCGATTGCGCTGCAGCATCCACAGTGGAAAATTCGGGCACTGAAATGCCTTGCAGGAATTTTTTCCATTCCCGGGCATATTCGTCGCGGTAGAGTGATTCAAGCTCTGCCTGGTTGCTGGCTGCACTACCGTCACTGCTGAGATTGTCTTGTCTTGACGTTGCCAGAACCCAGTCATCGCTCTTGATTTGTCCGCGACTGGCTTCTTCGATTGCATTGCGGAAATATTTCTCCCAGGCATCGCGTGTAAAGGCACCCGCCACCATCGCGCTGCCGGTCAATGCATTTGCATTTTTACCTTCGAGAATCCGGCTGACAGTCAATGGCGAAAATTGGGTATTGGCACGTGCCTTGAGTTCGTTATAAACGCGTTCCCTTGACGTCATATGCGTTTGCGATGTGCGTAGGACATCCCGAGATCTATCGATCAAATCTTGTTTGGTCGTGATCAGTGGCAAGTCAGGCTCGCCGATCTGTGAGATATAAAAGCCCACCAGTCGCTCTGCCAGCTGGTTGTATTCTTCATAGCTTTGCTCTCCCCGATGGGCCTCAAGCCAGCTGCGCCAATAGCGTGGTAGTTGGTCTGCGAGGTGCGCGGCTTCCATATGGGAGGCATCCGCCAACATCAGATAGGTCTTGAGCGCGTTATAACTATTTTCTAGCGAGTCAATTTCTTTGGCCGGAAGAGCAGGGACGGATGTTTTTTCTGCGGTGACACGCATTGGAACGGCTATTGCCTGCGGGAAATAACTGCCCAGCTCGATCGAAGGCAGGCCCGATTCCTTTGGTTTGTGGTGTGGGGCGGGTGCAGTATCAACAACAGGTTTAGCTGCCGGGCGGGGCGCTTGAACGGGAACGATCTGGCGAGTGTTGAGTGCCAGCAAGGTTTCTTCAAGTTTGTTGCGAATGGGCTCAAGCATGAGCTTTCGAACGCCTGCAAAATATTCCTTGCGCAATGCCTGCTCGACTTCATTGCCCCGGTACAAGCCCAGTCCGATTTCCCAAGGATGCCCGTTCTTGCGATAACGGTTCAATTGTTCAATCCGAAGTTGCAAAACCTGCAGACCCTTGAGCTGATCATGCAGAGTACTGCTGGCAAGGAGTTGACGGGCTACCTGCAGTTCGTCCGAAGACGCAGCAATCAGATTCTGATTGCCGACATATGACCAGGTGAGTGTTCCGCTGACGCTTGCCAATAACAGAAGACCTGTCAGAATTGAAGCCACTCGGATGCGTGTTGCTGCCGGTTTGGTTTGCCGGGTAATCAGATGCTGATCCGGGAAAATGACCTCCCGGAAAAGATCGCGCAGGAAATAGCTGTACGAGGAAATGGTTTGGCTTGAATCGAAACCTGGCCGGGAAAGATCAAAGCGTGATGAAACTCGGGTACCTGCACCTATGCGTGGTACGCCTTCTTGCAATGCGCTGGTGAAGTAAAAGCCCCGGATCAATGGTTTGCTGTGATACGGATCTTCTTCATGCAAAAGTTCGGCAAAACGTGCGATCGGTTCTTTGAGCGCATGAAATTCGATAGGGAAAGCGAAAAGGGCAGGGCGGTTCTGGTTGCCACGATTGGCAGCCTGTTTTTCCGTGCTGATTTGTACCAGCCCTTTGTGCAGTAATTCCAGTTGCTGGCTGACGATCTGAACCAGGTTGAATCCAGTCCCTTGGTCGTGGGTCAGCGTGGCGCCCCATGGACGGGTACGTTCTTCTTCAGGAAAGTCCTCAAAATACTGGTTGAAGCCCCCCAGCAGATCAATTTTGGTAAATAACAGGTAGATAGGAACCTGAACACTGAAATGATCTTCTATTTCATAAATACGTTCATGAACCTGCCTGGCGTAAATGGCAAATCCTTCACTCTTGTATTGCATCAGCTCCGGCAGGCTGATGGTAACGATGATGCCGTTGACCGGTGCCTTGGCGCGATATTTCTTTAGAAGTTTTAGAAAGGAAATCCACTCGCTGCGGTCTTCGTTCTGTGTGGCATAACGTCCGGCAGTATCGAGCAGCACGCCTTCGGTAGAGAAAAACCAGTCGCAGTTGCGGGTTCCGCCCACGCCTTGAACGCCGTTCTTGTCGTTGATCGGGAAAGAAAGTCCAGATTGCAAAATGGCCGTACTTTTACCGGCTGCCGGATGTCCGATGATCATGTACCAGGGCAATTCATACAGTGCCGCTTTACCCCGGACCTTGCCGATTCGGGAAGTTTTGAGCGTGTCGATGGCTGAGAGAAGACGTTGACGCAATAGCGTGACTTCTGCACGTTTGTCTGCGCTTGCATCCATCACTGCATCGTCAGCCTGGCGGAGAAGCAGTTTTTCCAATAGACCGCCCGCATGCCGGGACAGGTATTCGTTCAGCAACAAGCTTGCAACCCAAAGCATCATCACGACGAGAATGGCAGCAAAGCGTAGCTCGATTGATTTAAGTCCGAGCAATGGCCCGACGAACCAGATCAAGGTAATCAGGATCAAGAATCCCACGGTTGATGCGATCTTGGGATTTCGCAGCCATTTCGACATCTTCTTCAAGCCTCCAACAAATTAAATTCAGTGAATGGTGGTATTGCGCGTTGCTTGTGCTTTGCGAAGCGCTGACAGATTTCCGGGAAGTTCGATGTGTCCATAATCTCGAAATGACCAGTGCCCGCCCCATGTCAGGCCAAGGCGCTCTGCTTCTTCCCCAAGCACGGCATAGCCAGACGCTGCCCAGGGATCTTTTTCGTCGATGTGCAGTTCGCCATTTTTTATAGGAGCTACATCAACAGCCAGACCGAATTGATGTTTGCTCTGATTTCCTGCAGCTTGAGTGACGTTGTTTCCTTTGGCGGCCAGCATGTCTTGTCGTTCGGCGCTGCGATAACCTTCGAGTAAAGCCAGTGGGTAACCACGTGCTTCCATGCGGGCAAAAAGTTGCAGTACCTGTTGAGTGAAAACCGGATCCAGTTTGTTCCAGTCGCGGTCTGCACCAGCCAGATCAATATGATCGGTTGAAACAAACAGGGCAGGAGGCAATGGAGGCGGGGGCGCAAGTACTTCCTTGACCAAAGCTTGACGAATGTGTTGTTCGCCGTTGAGTTCATAAAGATTCAGCCCGGCTGCGCTGTGGTGCGCTGAAAGCAAGAGCGCCAGATAAATGCCAGCGCCTAGCACCAAGAAAATCAAGAGCGGAGAGAGCCAGTATTTCCAGTTTCTCCATATCAACTCAGGCCAGTTCTTTGGTGCGAAGCCAAAACGAAAAAGAGTCTGTGATGGCCGTTTTTCTGGCTGCGCCGCATGATCGATCTGTAATGGCTGGCAGAAGTAGCGCAATCCAATCCAGGCAAGAGCGGCAACCATAACTACAAAAATCGAGACAACGCCCCAAGAAATTCCCGTCGGCATCGGTTAAAACCCAACTGCTGACGGTAATATTACTTTTGTAAGATTTTGGTCAAAAAATCTGTTTGTGGTCTGAGGTAAGGGAATTTTTTTCATGTTCTTGTATGCTGAGTAATAATTTTTACAACGTATGCGCTGGAAAATGCCATTAAGTGGTGGTTGTATATTTTTTTAGGGTGAATATATAGAGCGAAAAGTAAAATTTATTAACATAAACATGATGTTATGTTTTAAGTTCTTGGTTGTTCTTGGCATTTTTCTGTGTGGCTTGTGGTGATTTGTGTAAGCTGTGCATAAGCAATAAACAGTGGGTGGTGATAGTAGGTGAAGATTAGAAAGGTTACAACAAGCAAAAGCTTATATTTCAAGTAATGTTAATTTTGCATAAAAAACAAAAATCTTTTGTGATAGCATTCGCAATCTTATTTTTAAAGTAAGGAAGAGGCGACTATGCGTGGCATAAAAAGCGGCATTTATCCACATTTATTATTTGCCTGCTTACTTTTAATGATGGGTGGCTGCAGCAGTTCTGGTCCCGTCAAGGTTCAGGTGGTTGCACAGGCGGATGCCCGCATCAATAGAGATGAGCAAGGGCGTCCATTGTCGGTACTGGTCAGGATGTACCAATTGAAATCATCTGAAGCATTCGGCAAGTTAACCTTCGATGTCATTGCTTCCGGACGCGATGAGGGTGAATTGCTGGGTAAGGATTTGATCGCCAGGAGTGAAATGACCCTGGTGCCCGGCGGTCGCGTGGACCTTCAGGATGTATTGCAGGAAAGCACGCAATATGTGGGGGTTGTGGCCTTTTTACGCAGGCCGGATCCGAATTATTGGCGTGTTCTGGTGGATGCTCGGGAAGTCCGTCGTCATGGGCTTTCCCTGAAATTGAGCGACTGCTACCTGAGGGTCGTTGAGCCTGATTCGATCCTTCTCCCAGGTCAGCCGGCGATGCCTACGGGTGTCTGTCCGGTATTGTCTGCGGGGCGGAGCGGTTTGGGTGTCGCACGGTAATTCATTGAGTAATCTTGTTTTTCCTCATCTTTGTACAAGGAATTGAATGTGGTTCAGGCACAACGAGTGCTCTGGGGTGAAGGCATGTTTTTGCGTCCCCAACATTTTCAGCAGCAGGTACTGTTTATAGAGCAGGCATTGGCTGGCCGGATGACAGCCAATGCCTGGGGAGTACGTCGGGTCGATGTGGATTGCCATGCACTGAAAAATGGTTTGCTCCAGCTCGACGCGCTATCGCTGGTGTTTCAGGATGGGTTTACTTTTGACGCACCGCGTTCAGAGCATCTGCCGCTGGTGCGCAATCTGAATGAGCTGCCGCAGTTGGGCAGCAAGACAGTGGTTTACGCTTGCTTGCCGGCGCTGAATGCCTTTGGGGGAAACACGCTGGATGTCGGGCAGGAAGCACAACGGCCAACGCGTTTCATGAGTGAGCGAACCATGGCTTCCGATCTCTACACCCGAGCCATCGAAGCAGAAGTGACCGCCTTGCGCGCACAGGTTCGCCTGATGCTTGAAGAGGAAAACCGTGATGGGTATTACTGTGTGCCCATTGCCAGTATTGGCAAGGATGCCACGGGTAACTGGATACTCGACGAAGATTTTATCCCTCCTCTGGTGGAGTTGGCGGGATCGCGGCCCCTGAATCAGGTGATGCGTCGCCTGCTTGATATTTTATTGGTAAAAAGCCAGACCCTGAGCGCGATGCATCGCGAGCGTACCGGCAAGGTCATGGAGTTTGGTACAAGCGATATTGCTTCGTTCTGGTTGTTGCACACAGTCAATCGCAATTTCCCGCTGCTCAGCCATTTTTTGCGCCAGACCGATGCCTCCCCTGAATCCTTGTACCTGACGTTGGCCCAAATGGCTGGCGAACTGATTACGTTCTCTTCCTCGCATAGCCTGGCAGATATTCCGGCATACCGGCATGAGGACCTGACGCCCACATTTTCCCGACTGGATGCATTGGTGCGCGAGTTGCTGGGTACCGTTATTTCAACTCGATATGCCGTGATCCCATTATCTTCGCCCAAGGCATCGTTCCACATAGGCTTGCTGGAGAGCGATCGTCTGATTGAGGATGTGGACTATTACTTGTCTGTACAAAGTGAACTGCCGCTCGCGCAGGTCATCGAGACGGTTCCGTTCAAGCTGAAAGTGGGTGCTCCGGATGATGTCGAGAAGATACTCAACTCGGCCTTGCCCGGGGTTCGCCTTGTCTATGCTGCGCAAACGCCGTCCGCCATACCGGTTCGCGTCGGGAATCACTATTTCTCGTTTGATCCGCACGGACAGATTTTTGAGCGAATGCAAAAGTCACGCAGCATCTGCATCTATGTTCCCCAAGCGCTGGCTGAATTGAAGCTGGAATTGATTGCTGTTTTTCGTTGAGACCCTGATATGTCGACTGTCGCTGCCACTGACCCGTCCCTTGCCCTGACGATTGAAACGCCACGTACACCGTGTCTGCGCGATCTTTTTGAGGACGGTATTTATCTTTTATTCTTGCTGCGTGATGGAAATGCACCCAACAGCGCCAGCGAATTCAACCGTCGGGTTGATGAGTTTTTGGCTTCATTTGACCGGAATGCGCACAATTTCGGTAAATCGGTTGAAGCGGTACAGCATGCCAAATATGCTTTCTGTGCCTTGATGGACGAGATCATTTTGTCCTCCAGTTTCTCCTTGCGGGAAGAATGGGAACGCGCACCGCTTCAGTTGCGTTTGTTTGGCGAACATCTGGCCGGGGAAGGTTTTTTTGAACGTTTGGAGCGTCTGCGCTTTGATCCAGCCAAGCATGTCGAGGAATTGGAAGTCTTTCACACCTGCATCCTGCTTGGCTTCCAAGGCAAGTATCTATTGGAAGGAAGTGACAAGCTGGCCTATCTGGCACATCGTCTTGGGCAGGAAATTCAGCAGGTACGGGGAGGGCGTGCCGAATTCGCGCCAAACTGGAAATTGCCACTTCGTTTTCAGCAATATGTAAAGAATGAGCTGCCCCTTTGGCTCTATTTTGCTTTGCTGTCCATCGTATTGGTAACGGTGTTCGTCGCTTACCATTTCCTTCTGGGTGGCCGGACAGAGTTGCTGAGCCATGCTGTCGCCTTTGCCCCGGCAACCAGCCTTACCGCGTCAGCGGTGACTGCCAATCCATGATCCGCGAGCGCCATGCGGCATCCATTCCACCGTCCCTGCTTGATCGCTTGCTCGACGACAGTCCGCACAATCAGGTTGAAACGACGGCGTCGCGCTTTGATTTGCGTATTTTCAAGCAAGGCATCGCACGGGATATTGAGTCACTGCTCAATACCCGGCTTGGTTTTGATGATGAAATCTTCGAGCGATACCCGCTGGCGCGTGGATCAATGATCAATTTTGGCATTCTTGATATCAGTGCGATCAGTCTGCTTGATCCCGATGATCGGGCCTATCTGCGCGACAAGGTGCGGGAGGCTATTGAACGCCACGAGCCACGCTTGGCACGGGTGCGGGTAGCGCTGGAAATACCGCGTGAGCAGGAGCGACAACTGCATTTCCGGGTTGATGCCGTACTGCGCGTACATCCAAATCGTCCTCCCATCACGTTTGATGCCACTTTGCAGTTGTCATCGCGCGCCTATCAAGTGCGCGACCAACTCTAAGCGGAGTCTGTAATGAATGCTTTGACCGACTTCTCCTTTGCACGCCTCTCGGCCGCATTTGCCAGCGCTTTTGATCAAGACAACCGTATTCTGCGCCTGGATTTGGCTGACGATGGCCAGGGGTTATGCAAGTTGCTGCCGCAAACCGTCCAAGGCCGAATCGCACTGGACGAGAGCTACACTCTCACTGTCGACTGTCTTTGCGATGACAGCCATCTACCGCTCAAGGATCTGATCGGTCTGCCGGCCGAGATTGGCATCACTACCGCACTGGGTGATGAACAAATCCTCACCGGGATCGTCACCCAAAGCGCCCAACTGGGCAGCGACGGCGGCTTTGCCAAATACCGCCTGACTGTTGAACCCGCACTCGCTTTGCTGGCCCAGCGCCGCAGCAGCCGGGTGTTCCAGGATAAGACTGTCGTCGAGATCGTCCAGCAGATCCTGGACGAGCATCGTGCCGCCAACCCGGTCATCGCTCGCAGTTTCAATCTTGAGCTGCAACTGGGCCAGACTTATCCCACGCGCAGCTATTGCCTGCAATACCGTGAATCGGACCAAACCTTCATTGCCCGTCTGTTACGCGAAGAAGGCATCACCACCCACTACCGCTTTGAGTCCGGTGACCATCCCACCCACACCCTGGTGCTGTTCGACGACGCCTATGCCCTGAATTCCGCCAGCCTGCCACGCGTGCGTTTTCACCGCGCCGACGGCACCGAAAGCGAAGACGGCCTGCAAAGCTGGAACAGCACCCGCCAGATCGTCAACAGCCAGACCAGCCTTGCCAGCTACGAATACCAGGCCGTCAGCACCCATCATAGCGATGACAGTACTCGCATCGACCAAGGCACGGGAGGCGAACAAGCCCACCGCAGCCTGGAAGACTACGATGCCCAGACCCAGTATTACGGCACGCCGGAAGACCTGGCGCGCTATACCCAGCTGCGCCAACAAGCCAGTGATCGGCAAGCCAAGACCTTTACGGCTTCCGGCAGCGTGCGCGGCCTGAATGTCGGCGAATGGTTCACGCTCTGCGACCACCCGGTACACGATCAGGATTTGCCCGAACAACGTCAATTCGTCATCACCGGCCAAACCTTTACCGCCAACAACAACCTGCCGGGCGAATTGCAGAGTGGATTGGCCAGCCTGCTGCAAGTGGGTTTGCTCACGGGTCTGCAAACAGCCAGTACACAAGAACAAGCTTTCACCACCGACCTGACTCTGGTACGGCGCGGCATTGCCCTCACCCCGGATTTTGCCCACACGGAACACGCCAAGCCCATGGCCAACGGCGTGCAGACCGCCACCGTCGTCGGCCCCGCGGGAGAGGAAATCCACACCGACGCACTCGGCCGTATCAAGATCCAGTTCCACTGGCAACGCCCGAGCGAGCACCCCGAATTCGGCGCGAATCTCGATGACCGCAGCAGTTGTTGGTTAAGAATCGCCTACCCGAGCGCCGGCGCCGGCTGGGGCCACCAGTTCATCCCGCGCATTGGACAGGAAGTGCTGGTTGATTTCATCGAAGGCGATATTGATCGTCCGCTGATCACTGGCGTCGTCTACAACGGCAGCCATACCCCGCCAGAATTCAGCGGTGCCGGATCACTCCCGGCCAACAAGACGCTCTCCGGCATCAAGAGCAAGGAATACAAAGGCGGGCAATACAACGAACTCTTGTTCGACGACACCACCGGCGAAGTGCGCACCAAGTTATCCTGCGAGCATGCCAAGACCCAACTGAATCTGGGCTACCTCACCCACCCCAGAACCGAGGGCAAAGGCGAACCCAGAGGCGAAGGTGCCGAACTCAGAACCGACGCCGCCGCATCAATCAGAGCGGCCCATGGCCTGCTGCTCAGCACCGATGCCAGAAGTGGCGCCAGCGACAACCAGCTCGCGCGCGGCGAACTGATCAACCACCTGCAAACCGCACTGGCACTGCTCAAAAGCCTGGGCGACAGCGCCGAGACTTGCCATGCGTTCAAAACAGAAACCGACAAGCAGAAAGAGCTGAACCAGCAACTCACCGACTGGGAAAACGGCAGCAACACCGCCAAAGGCAAGCCCAACGGCCAAAGCCCGATCATCGCCCTCAGCTCACCCGGCGGCATCAGCAGCGCCACGCCCAAGACCACCACGCACTACACCGGCGAACAACTGAACCAGATTGCCGGACAACACATTCAGCAGACCGCAGGCCAGCAGATCAAGCTCAACGCCGGAAGCGGCATCAGCCTGTTCAGCCAGAAAGAAGGCGTGCGGCTGATCGCGCATGAAGGCCAGTTCCTCGCCCAAGCGCAAACCGATGACATGGCGATCAATGCGCAGAAGGGCGTGGCGATTACCTCCAGTACCGCCAATGTCGAATTGCATGCCGAAAAGGCCATTACAGCCATTGGGTCGGGTGGGGCGTACCTGAAACTCGAAGGCGGCAATATCGAAGTGGGCTGTCCGGGTGCGTTCACGGTTAAGGCGGGGAGCCATGTGTGGGCTGGGCCGGCGAGCAAGAGCGCAGATCAACCCATGATGCCAATGCAAGGTCCGCACTGGATTGGTGTGCATTTCAACGACGCCGAGGGAAATCCTATAGTCGATGCACCATACAAAATAAAATTTGATAGCGGTGCCACCCTAAGCGGAAAGCTCAATGCGCAAGGCGAGGCCCGGCATGAGGGTGTCAAGCTGGAGGGAGCCAAGGTTAGCTATGAACTGCCACCTCCCAAGCCGGAAGAAGCGCCGGATGATCTGTCCGTGATGCTTGGCGAAGCTGATAAAAGCGCTACCGGGATACTGAAATGAGTGACTTCACCAACGCCCTTGCATGGTTTACCGCCGCGCCCAAGGAATGGATCGAAAACGGCCAAAAGAACTTGAACGCACTGGGTCAGTGGATATGGGAAACGATACAGGGGGACTTCAGCGAGAATCAATCAGCAGGCCAGATTGCCACGGGCACGATTATTTCCATGATCCCTGTGGTCGATCAAATCTGTGATGTGCGTGATCTGGTTGCCAATTGTAAGAATATCCACAAGGACAGTAATAATGTTGGCGCATGGGTCGCGCTGTGCCTCACACTGATTGGACTCTTCCCGACACTGGGTTCCTTTGCCAAAGGGGGGCTGAAAGTCGCCTTCCTGTATTTACGGAAAGCGGGATTCACCGCAACTGGCAAAGTCATCGGGAAGATTGATCCCAAGATATTGGACGCGGCCATCAACGGGATTAAAAAATTCCTGGATATGCCCGCTACACGAAAAACGCTGACCACGCTCAGGATTTACAATCCTTATAAATATCTGGCAGGCAAGCTACGCGAAGTGATTGGCAAGATCAACGTCAACGCCTTGCTGAAACAGTTCGACAAACTGCTCGATGTCACCAAAAAGTTGCTGAATAAAGCGGCAAACTGGGGGCCGCAGTCGATCAAACAGCCGGTCAAGGATTTGCTTGTCTTGCTGGATGATGTGCGCAAGCAAGCCAATACCATGCTGAGCAAAGCGCTGAACCCGCTGACTGATGCCCTGAATCGCTTGGCGAGGCGCCTGGATATCGAGGGGGATAAAGCATTCCGGGCGCATGCCGATGCGATGGCACGGCACACTTACAAGGGGGTGGATGAAGCCACCGAAGCCACCTTGATCCGCAAGCATCGGCCAAGTTGGGCGGATGTGGGAAAGCCAGCGAAATATAAAAAATTAAAAAGTCTAACCAAGGAGCACCACGCGGCTATCAAGACGGGCTGGCCTGGATTTGATAGTGGGCCATTAAAAGGAAAACTCGATACATTCGATAAAAGCATGAAGGCAGTGGAAATTCCGGAAGGTGAAACGTTGTATCGGGTGCTTGATCCAACATCTAATGACAACAGCATTTGCTGGATGCGAGAAGCGGAATTCAAGGCACTTAAAAGCAAGGCCGAATGGCGTAAGCGTTTTGCTGTCTGGAAAAACTGGAATAGCAACGGCGAATACGTGACTTACACCGTGCCGCCAGGTAAGACTCTGAAAGTTTGGGAAGGTCGCGCTGCGACGCAGATCAGCGACGCAGACAAAGCCATTTCATTGGAAGGTGGCGGTATCCAGATTGTGCTCAACCCAGCAGATATGAAAAAGGAATACTTGGGTAAGCGCCAGGCTACGAACTGGGATTATATCGATCCTGATTTGCCGGGAGATGAAGATTTTTTTGGCGCCAAAGTGGGTCTACCCAAACTAACCCATAAATGGCGTGAGTAAAAAAGGATAACAAATATGGCACAACTGCACTCGCAGGAGATCTTTTTACTGGAGCGTTTTTCGTCGGTCGAGTACCTGCGCAAAGTTCGTGACGCTTGGAAATCGTTTGTCGACCACAACGAGCGCTGTCTTGATGACTATATGCACAATTTGCCCTCTGATTTGCGCAATCGGCACTTGAGCCAGCAACCGGATATTGTCTGGGGTAATAGGGTATTACCTAACTTTAGGGGTGCATTGGCGCGTTATGAGGAAGCATGTGTTCAACTAGCTAATGGCGACCCTCGAGGCTATTGGATCGGTGGCGGCGTGCGCTCGTGTAACAAAGGTGAATCCGATTACTGGAAAGGCTGGATGAAGCCGAAAGACGAAGAAATCTATTACGACCGGCTGTCGGCTGCCGGTATATTGGATTGTTGTGTTGAATGCACTACCAGCGGCACATGGGACGAAGGCGATTTGACTTACCGATATGACCCGGACGCATTTGGCCCACTCGATCTGCCTGCTCGCATCCCCTGCTATCGACTGGATGAATCAGTGCAAATGAACACTGGCGAAAAAATTCCGATGCCTGGAATCTACCTACCAGAAGCACGAAATGCCGCGGCCCGCTTTATTTACGCGATTCCTGGCGAGGTTGAAGATGCGCCTGAGGTAACGGTCTGGACCGAGAAAGATGAATACGGTGATTTGGTTGATGATGAATGGCAACCCACCTGCTGGACACTGGTGCGTCGCGTGGAAGGCGAATTCATCGACGTGCCGCCCGAGGGATTTTCCCCCGAAAACAGCTTAGTAACTGGGCGCTGCGAAGCCAATCACCATTGCCCTGGCGCCGGTTACTGGTGGACACCCGCCCGCGAGAACTCCCGTCGCCAGTTTAATTACGGCGAGCTTATGCCGGATTACCCAGATTCCAGTTACGGCGCAACGATCTGGTATTGGGATCAGCAGCAATGAGTATTTGTGAAATAGAAATGGGCCGCCGTCGCCTATTCTGGGACATTAAAAAATGGGCTAGTTATACCGTCTGGGAACACTACGCCCATACGTTTGATGAGTTTGTTAAAGCCTACGAAGATGCTGTTGCTACATGGCCGAAGGGCGAGGCCCCCCCCGACGAAAACCTGAAATATGCGTATGAAGCGCAGGAGCTGTACCCGCTTGGTTTGGCGGCTTTGCGCAAAGGGGATCGCAATGTTTGGCGCGAGCGAGATGATGGATATTTGAGCGATGCAGCATTTGCTGCATCCAAAGCAATGAATGGCATCACCGACGAATACACCAACGAACTCGAAGGCGGTGAGCGTGGCGTACCCAAATACACGGTGTGGTCACCGCGGCTGGAGCAATTACGCTTGCTGAAGGAACGAGCTAGTCCTGCGGGTGGCGTGTATGTTTTTGAGAGAGTGCCAATTTATGCTGATTGGAAGGCAACAGCATTTATTGAACACGATCCAGAACCTTGGGCTAATAGCTCACTAGATCATGATCCCGGATTGTATGACACGGTTCCCTACGATTGCCCCCCCACGCCAGAAGTCCGCCCAGAGTCCGTCAAGAGCGGTGAACGGGTTACCCATAGCGGCATTTGGGAGCAAGTGGTGCCTGGGTTGCCGGTAGGTCAGACCGAAGCGCTGAATTACTTCATAAAGGGTACCCAAGCACCTTGGATTGATGTTTTTAACGAGGCCGATGGTCCTGGCCAACAAACCGTAGAAGCAGTTGCATGGCGCTTGGTTTGGGAAGATACGCGTTATCTGGATGGCGTGATTCCTGATGAGTCGGAATACCTGAATGATTATTCCGCTGAACCTGAAGCCGTTCCCCCTTCCGAGACTGCGACGGTTGAGCCACAGACCGGTCGTGTCGGTGCCAACCAGCCTTGTCCGCAAGCCGGCTTTTGGTGGACACCTGCCAAAGAAAATTCCCGTCACTATTTTGATCGAGGCGTATCCATGCCTGATTTCCCGGATTCCAGTTACGGCGCAACGATCTGGTACTGGGACCAGCAGCAGGGTTAGTCCGACGGAGATTGTTTGGCAGAACAAATAACAGTGAGTTGGTGTTTTGCAATTGGCGAGATTGATCAACAGGTGAAATTCAAATGCGCGGCGTAATTCTATTGGGCGACAAAACCAGCCATGGCGGTACGGTGGTGAGTGCCAGCAGTCATGCTGGAGTAAACGGCAGGCAGGTGGCGCGGTTGGGTGATACCTGTACTTGCCCCATGAAAGGCCACAGCAATTGCACGATTGTCGAGGGCGATTCCGGGGTATTGCTGGATGGTATTCCTGTGGCATTTGATGGCCACAAAACAAGCTGTGGTGCGACGTTGATTTCTTCGACCGGATCAAGCGGTCGCGGTTAAGGTTTTTCATAAAAATATTCATCTGGATTCAATGCAATGGCTCAAATGCTTAAAACACTGATCGCGCAATTAACTCCCTTGTCCAAACGCAGCCTGGAAGCGGCGGCCAATCTGGCGCTGACGCGTACCCACCATGAAGTTGATGTCGAGCATGTGCTGCTTTGCCTGCTCGGGCAGGCCGATTCCGATCTGGTCAGTGTTTTGCGCGCATTCGGGGTGGACGAGGCTGCGTTGTGCGATGCATTGGACGATGCGTTGGCTGGTTTCAAGGCCGGCAATACCCGTACGCCGGTGCTCGCGAGCCAGTTGCCACGCTGGCTGGAACAGGCGTGGTTGCTGGCGAGTGCCGAGTTCAAGCAGAACCAGATCAGTAGCGCGGTGCTGTTGCTGGTCTTGCTGTCTGACGACACGCTGCGGCAATCGCTGGGCGATGTGGGCAATGCCTTGCAGCTGATTGATCCTGTTGAATTGCGCAAAGCCTTGCCGGTGTTTTTGCGCCAGTCGCGCGAAGGCAATGCGCCGGCCAGCGCTGCGCCGCAAGCCACGGCAGATCAGCCGGCGGTGCCGCGCGGACCGAACCGCACGCCTGCGCTGGATGCGTATACGATCGATCTGACAGCCCAGGCGCGCGCCGGCAAGATCGATCCGGTGCTGGGGCGCGATGCCGAAATCCGCCAGATGATCGACATCCTGCTTCGCCGCCGCCAGAACAATCCGATCCTGACCGGCGAGCCGGGCGTGGGCAAGACCGCCGTGGTCGAAGGCCTGGCGCTGCGCGTGGCGCAGGGCACGGTGCCGGAAGTGTTGAAGAATGTCGCGGTGCGCACGCTCGATCTGGGCTTGCTGCAGGCCGGTGCCAGCGTGAAGGGCGAGTTCGAGAATCGCTTGCGCGGCGTGATGGATGAAGTCAAAGCCAGCCTGACGCCGATCATCCTGTTTATCGATGAAGCGCACACCATGATCGGCGCGGGCGGGCAGGCAGGGCAAAACGATGCGGCCAATCTGCTGAAGCCTGCGCTGGCTCGCGGCGAGTTGCGCACGATTGCCGCGACCACCTGGGCTGAATACAAAAAGTATTTTGAAAAAGACGCCGCGTTGGCGCGACGCTTCCAGGTGGTCAAAATCGACGAACCCGATCAGGAATCGGCCATCCAGATGTTGCGCGCGGTGGCGCCAGCCATGGAAAAACACCACAAGGTACGCATTCTGGACGAGGCCGTAGTCGATGCGGTAAAGCTCTCGAGCCGTTATATCGTCGGTCGCCAGTTGCCGGACAAGGGCATCAGCGTGCTCGATACTGCTTGCGCGCGCGTGGCGCTGTCACAAACCGGCAAGCCCGGCCCGATCGAGGATGTGGAAACGCTGCTGGGCAATATCGAACGCGAATGCGCTGCACTGGCGAAAGATGGTGAATTGCATCGCCACGATGCCCGGTTGAAAGAGCTCGCAGTGCGTCGAGCCGAGCTGGAGCAGGATCTGGCGACCTTGCAGGCGGCGTATGAGGCGCAGAAGACGAAGGTTGAAGAAATCACGACCCTGCGCAACGAGTTGCTCGCGGCTCAGGCCGCTACCGAGATCGAAGGGAACGGCAAAAAACGCAAAAAGACCGATGACCCGGTTGTTCAGGTGCGTACCCGTTTGCAGGTGGCACAAGCCGAACTGCGCGCGCAGCAAAAGACCCAGCCGCTGCTGTATGAATGCGTGGATGGCAGCACTGTCGCTGACATCATCTCTGGCTGGACCGGCATCCCGCTGGGGCGCATGGTGGCCGACGAGTTGGAGACCGTGCGCAACCTGCAAAACCTGCTGGAAGAACGGGTGATCGGGCAATCGCATGCACTGGCGCAGATAGCCGAGCGTATCCGCATCTCCAAGGCCAATCTCGAAGACCCGTCCAAGCCCAAAGGTGTGTTTTTGCTGGTGGGGCCGTCGGGCGTGGGCAAGACCGAAACCGCGTTGGCCTTGGCTGATGCACTGTATGGCGGTGATCGCAATCTGGTCACGATCAATATGTCGGAATACCAGGAATCGCACAGCGTTTCCGGCCTGAAAGGCTCGCCGCCCGGCTATGTCGGCTATGGCGAAGGCGGCGTGCTGACCGAGGCCGTGCGCCGTCGTCCGTACAGCGTGGTGTTGCTCGATGAAGTGGAGAAGGCCCACCCGGATGTGCTTGAGCTTTTCTTCCAGGTGTTCGACAAAGGCACGCTGGAGGATGCCGAAGGGCGGCTCATCGATTTCAAGAATACCGTGATCATCCTGACTTCCAACGTGGGCACCGATATCGTGATGCGCGCCATGGAACACGGCGTGCGCGCCAGTGAGGAAGATGAACCTCGTGCGCCGACAGTCCCCGAACTGGTCGATCTGCTGCGCCCCTCGCTGCACAAAGCGTTCAAGCCCGCGTTCCTCGGTCGTTTGGCCACCGTGCCGTACTACCCGATTCAGGATGACGCGCTGCGCGCCATCATCCGGCTGAAGCTATCCAAAGTGGGCAAGCGCCTGCATGGCAATCATGGCGTGAAGGTGGATTTCCCGGCCGAACTCATCGAGCTGATTGCCGAGCGTTGCCTGGATGTCGACAGCGGCGCGCGCGATGCCGATGCCATTATCAACCGCACCGTGCTGCCACGCCTTTCGGATGAAATCCTTGGGCGCATGGCCGAAGGCAAGCCGCTCAAGAAACTCTCTCTGACCGTGAAGGCTGGCGAGTTGGCAGTCAGGGCGGCTTGAGTATGCTTGAAGAGCTGTTGCCGTATTACGAACGCGAACTGGCCAATCTGCGCCAGCTTTCCGGCGAGTTTGCCCGCCGTTATCCCAAGATCGCCGGTCGGTTGATGCTGGAAGGCGACCAGTGCGAAGACCCGCATGTCGAACGTCTGCTGGAAGGCTTTGCGTTTATGGCCTCGCGCATTCACCGCAAGCTGGACGACGAGTATCCCGAGATCACCGAAAGCTTGTTGCAGGTGCTCTATCCGCACTATACCCAGCCCTTGCCGTCGTGCACCATGCTGCAACTGGAAACCGATCCAGCCAAGCCGGAAATTACCGGGCGCTACCGGATTGCCCGCCATCAAGCGGTCTTGGCGCCGGCAGTGCAGGGCGTGCAGTGCAAGTTCCGGACTGCCTACGATGTGGATTTGTGGCCTGTTACGGTGAAAGAAGCACGTATCGAGCTGGTTTCGGGATCGCCCCATCTGCAGCGGACCGCACCGGATGCCGCCGCAGTATTGACGCTCAAGTTGACAACGCAGGGCAACTTGCCGATTGCGCAACTCGGCCTGGATCGTCTGCGTTTCTTCCTTGATGGCGATCCGCAGCTGATGCCGCTGCTTTACGAACTGCTGTGTGTCCGCACCTTGCGGGTACAGGTTACGGCAGGTCAGGATTCCGCGACACAGACTGTGACCTTGCCCGCCAGCGCCATCAGCCCGGTGGGATTCGGGCGCGATGAAGGTTTGTTTGATTATGATGCCCGGGCATTTTTGGGTTATCGCCTGCTGTCCGAATACTTTGCCTTTCCCGAGAAATTCCTGTTCGTGGATCTGGGCGGCCTGGATCATCCAGGCTTGCAATCCAGTGGTCAGACGCTGGAAATCCGCATCCTGTTCGACCGCTATCGCGACAGCGAACGTTATCTGCGGCTGATCGACGAGCTGACGCCTGCGCATTTTCGTCTGGGTTGCACGCCCGCCATCAACCTGTTCCGCCAGGCTGCCGAGCCGATCCGTATTACCCATCTGCGCGATGCCTACCCGGTGTGGCCGGATAGTCGCCGGCAAAATGCTTTCGAGGTGGTGCATATCGATAGTGTGGTGCGGGTTGAACGCGCCGGCAGCGACGAGAAAACTCAACATGTTCCCCCGTTTTACTCGGTCAATCATGCCGCAAGCAGCGGCAGTCGTTTTTATTGGCATACCACGCGCGAGCACTCCAGCCGCGCCAATGATCGTGGCACGGATGTGATGCTCAGCCTGGTTGAACTGGATTTCACGCCTGCGCGACCCGATGCCGAAGTGCTGAGCATTGAAGCCACGTGCAGCAATCGTGATCTGCCGGAGCAGATTCTGTTCGGCGGCGGCGAAGCGGGGAGTCATACCGATTTCACCTTGCCGGGACACGCTATCGTCAAACGTGCGCGTGCGTTGCGCAAGCCCACGGCCACACAGCGCGCGCCGACCAAGCGCGGCCTGCAGTGGCGGCTGATTTCCCATCTGTCGCTCAACTACCTCTCGATCGTCGACGGTGGCCGCGAGGCACTGCAGGAAATGCTCACCTTGTACAACTTCAGCGATAGCCAGGCCAATGCTCGCCAGATTCAGGGCATCGTGGCGATCCAGAGTCGCCCGGGGGTGACCCGCGTCAACAGCGGGGCGTTTTCTGGCTTTGTGCGCGGTACCGAGATCGATCTCACCCTGGACGAAGAATTCTTTGTCGGGACCGGTATCTACCTGTTTGCGAGTGTACTGGAACGTTTTTTCGCGCTGTATTGCACACCCAATAGTTTTGTTCGTTTGCGCCTGAAAAGCCGGCAGCAGACCGAGGAGGTCGCCCTGTGGAAACCACGCTCCGGCGAAGCCATAGTGATTTGAACCAGACGCTGGCTGAGAATCCCGCGCGCTACCGGTTTTTTCAGGCGGTGCGCCTGTGGGGTCTGATCCGCCGGCAGCCTGGCGAGAAACGCCTGATTCCTGCCTCTTTGCGCTTTCGCAGTCCTGCCACCTTGGCTTTTCCAGCCAGCGAAATCCTGGCACTGCGTGAGCGTGAGTCGGTTGTGGCTGGAGGGGCTGCGCTGTCCGAAATCGATGTGGGTTTTATGGGACTGACCGGGCCATCTGGCGCCTTGCCCAATCACTACACCGAGATCATGGTCGAACGGCGGGTGTATTCGCGCGATACCGCCATGCACGATTTTTTCGATCTGTTCACGCATCGTTCCGTCAGCCTGTTTTATGCCGCATGGCGTAAATATCGGCATTGGGTGTCTTTTGAAGCGGGCGAAACAGAAGGGCTGGCGCGCAATATCAAGGATATTTCCGGGGTGGGAATCAGCCGTTTGACTGAGCAGATATCTGCCAATGGCGAACAGGTTTCACCGTTATTCTTTGTTCACTTTGCGGGGCTGCTGGCGCAAAAGCCGTTGTCGGCCAGCAGTATGGCCACACTCCTCACCGGGTATTTTGGGGTGAAGGTCGAGATCGAGCAGTTTGTCGGGGAGTGGATTGTAATACCGCCCGAGGCTCGGAACAGCCTTGGACAACAAGGTGCCACGCTGGGATTCGATACCCTTGCCGGAGAACGCGTTTGGGAGCGCCAGAACAAAATGCGGATCGTGATCGGAGCACTCAATGCTGCCGAGTTTGCAGCTTTTCTGCCTGGTGCCACGGGCGCCGAAGCCTTGGCAATGCTGGTGTGTTTTGCCGTAGGCCATGCACTGGCTTGCGATGTCACGCTGATCCTGCGTCGTGAAGATGTGCGTCCGTCGCAGATGGCGACCGATCAAGGTTTGCGTCTGGGATTCAATACGTGGGCAGCCAGTTTGCCGATTGAGCGCGATGTCGACGATGTGCGTTATACCCTTTTGCATTGAATGGCATTAAACCGGAAAGACTGGGAGAAGCAGGAATGTTGATAAATCTAGCTACTTTGATCGCGACCGCGCTGGGTTGGGGCGGGCTGCTATGGTTTCGTTTGCCGATCAATCTGGCCAATTTCTCACCCTTAAGCTTGATTGCGCTACATGCCGGTCCGCCGATTCTGACGACGCTTGCGGTGGGGATGTGGCGGCGCACTCACAGTAAACGGGCGGCCATGGCTGAAGCACAGCGTGTCGCTGTTGAAGAAGAAAAGCACGCTGCCGTTCGTGCTGCAGCGCAGGCGGAGCATGCCGAGCGCATGGCGCAGCGGCGTTTGTCCTGTGATTGTCGCGCCGTGGCCGGTGCGGGTTTAGTCGCCCAACAGGAGCAGGTGGCCGGCCAGTTGCCAGAAGGTGAAGGTATCTACTGGGGTGTAGTTGAACCCGAAGAACTTGCCGATCATTCGGAACCGTTACCGGCGCTGATGCCTTATCTGGAAGAGGCGCTGGCCGCACTTTATCAGCACAGTCCGGCGGCGATCTGGATGCCACATTTCATTTGTCCGCCCAGCGATGTCAGTGGTGAAGATTTACTGCAGACGGTACGAAAAGCTGCACGATCCGCTGCAGCGCAAGTGGCGGATGATGAAGTGCCTGCCACGCTTGTGCGGTTCTTGCCCGAAGCTGGCCATACGACCGAACGCTATCTGGGATTGTTTGAATCTGACCCCGGGTTGCCAGGTGCTGTTGTGCTGGGATTTGATTCGCCCCTGGTACGCCAGGGGGAGAGCAATGAAGAAGCCATCTTTGATGAAGAAGATCCCGCGGAAAGGGAAGTACGTTATTGGCAAGGATCCCCGGGCCAAGCGGTAGTGGCGCTGTTGCTGACTGCCCCCTGGATAGAAGAGCACGCAGCAGCGCTGCGTATCGAGGTAATCGAAACGGGAGATGGCGATGCATACACGCCGTATTGGGAACGTAATCACGGCAGTGATAGCGAGGCTTGGTTCAACCGAATTCCTGCCGCTTGGCGCGCCAGTCTGGTAGACGCCCCTATCTTGGCGCATTTGCATCGGGGCGGCAGCCGCCAATCGGAACAAGGCGTGGTACGCCCGCTGGCTTTGGCTGGTTTTTGTCTGACCGCACTGGATCGTGCCCTGGTGAACGCCGGTTTGCGCGATCTTCCGTTTGGTGCCGAAAGTCCGACTGAACCGGCTGTTCCCTTGAGCGAAACTTGTCGCTGGCTGGTCCATCATGCAGGTGGCGTCGAGCGTAGCGGAACACGGCTGGCGGCTTTGGGGAACGCGTTGACTTATTTTGGCATTGATCTGCATCCGATTGACGAAGCAAATAACAGCGTTGTGCAGTTTGGCTATGTCGGTCGCGCTTTGCCGTTGTTGTTGTCTGCGCTCGCTGTCACTCAGGCGGCTCAACATGGTGGCGCGGTCTGCGCTGAGTTCCCTTCCTCGTCTGAAGTGGCTGCCTGGCTGGCTTTGGCTCCGGTCAAAGTTTGATTTTCTGAATGGATTGGATTCCTCATGAATAACGAATTGCAAATCGCACTACTGACACCTATTTCGTCAACCCGCTCTGCCGGTGAAGATCTGTCGTATTCCCGGCTATTTGATGAAATCCGCGAGGCTCGCCGCGCGGATGATCCGTTGCTGAATCAGGGGGATTGGGAAACGGGAGTCAAGGTGGCGGACTGGCCCAGAGTCAGCCAGCTATGCGAACAAGCGCTGCAACGCGAAACCAAGGATCTGCAAATCGCCGTCTGGTATGTTGAAGTTCTGACGCGACAGCATGATTTTGCCGGGCTGAGTTTTGGCTTGCAGGTTCTGCGGGGGCTTGTCGAGCAGTTCTGGGCAACACTTTATCCGACCTTCGATCCAAACGATCTCGACGAACGTATCAGCAAGTTCGAATGGCTGAATATGCAACTTCCTTCCGTGGTGCGTGCCGTGCCGCTGACCAGTCGCCAACATGGAGGTTACGGCTTGCATGCATGGCAGGAATCGCGCGAAGTCAAAAATCTCGGTTTGAAACATCCCCAGCAACGGGAGGCAGCCATATCCGAAGGCAAACTGTCGGATGAAGTGTTTGACAAAGCGGTTCGCGAGAGTGGACAGCCATATTACGCTGAGCTGGCGGCCGCGTTGAGTGCCGCTCGTGCCGATTTGACTCATCTGGAGGCCAGTCTGGACGCGTGCATGGGTGAGCAATCGCCTAATATGAGCGAGCTGCGCCGGGCGCTGATTGAATGTGAAGAGGTTGTTAAACAATTATTGATGCAATGGGGCGCGGTGGACGCGAAGATACCAAATGCGTCCATCATGGAAATGCCTCAGGAGAACGAAGCTGTGGTCAACTCGGCAAGTAGCAGTGTTATCAGCATCGGAATGATCAGTTCGCGCTCCGATGCATTAAACGCATTACGCCAGGTAGCGCAGTATTTTCGTATCAATGAACCGCATAGTCCGGTTTCCCTGCTGGCCGAGCGTGCCGCGCGTTGGGGGGAAATGCCGTTGGAAGCCTGGTTGGCCAGCGTAATCAAGGACGGTGCTACCTTGCATCAATTGAATGACTTGCTTGATGTGCGGCGCGATGACTGAGCCAAGAACGGAGCGCTAATACCAAGCAACGGTAGTAGCTCTAGGCTGTGCGAAACCGTTTCTGGCGGTTCATAACCCAAAGCCCGCAGGTCGATGATCTGCGGGCTTTGGGTTGTATTGGAGGTTGGATACTTTGGAAGACAACCAAGGCCAGATAACCGAGGAAGTGCAGGCGCTGGCCTTGCGTTCCGTGGTGTAGGTGGCCTGTCTGGAGGCGGTAGCGGTAGCCTGAGGCTACGGTACCGGAGTCGATTCCAATCAGTGATGCGTTGGGGGTGGTACTACCACTACGCCCTCTGGGTGTTTCTTGGCGTGTTTGACCGTCCTCTTTTCCTTCGCCGTCATCATTGGTTTTTTCTTTTCCTCTTTTGTTCCGTGCCATGTTTTTGTCATGATGGTTCTCCTTGTAAAACTTGCGCCACGTATACAACGCGTGATCCGTACTCAATGCTACGGACAGTCTCGGGGAGCGCAGTTTTGCCGCATGGGGTTACCAGAATACTGAAAATTCTCGGGGTAAGCCGAGAACCTTCCCACGGTTTAATTCTGGCTTTTCTGTCGAAAGGGGGAGGAAATTCTGGTCGGAAAAAATGATGGCCGGCATATCGCTGTATCACAAGCAGTTGGAACCGTACTCACCGTAAGAACCTATACGCAACCAACATGTGATATACCCGAATCAAGAAAGTATTTGTTTGACACTCGCGCTCGGGCAACTGTCAACGGCAGTTCGCCCGATGATCAGCCATACCGGCTACGCACGGAAAAAGCACGATCCGCGATCATACGAACAGTATGATCGAAAAGATCGGCTGACAAGCTCCACCCCTTCCTGCACTGGCTCAGGTACTCAATCAGATCTTCCTTTGTTGAGTCTGGGTTCTGGGCCACCCAAGAGAAAGCATAATCTTTGCCCATAGTGAAAAGCGCATCAACTTGGGCGACCATGTAGCCACTAGAATTCATTGATAATTCCCTTGTTGGCGGATCAGTGCAGATCATTATGTGTCAGAAATGTTACGGTTATATTGGTTCTGTTATCACATGTTGATGTAAGTCACTTTGGAATCGATACGCCAGTCTGTTAATTCGGTTCAACTGAGCATCAAGAAGTGGGATGCGGCTTCTTGATAGGGCTCCACCAGTCATTGATTCAGCTTTGCCCCTAGCGATCTTCGATCTGGGTTCAAGTTCAAGCATGTGGGGATGCTAGTACATGTCGGGTGAGATTTGGAATTGTGAAGCATAAAAACACTGTTCACATCCTCACATCCTCATTCGCAAAGCGTGAACTTGGCCTTCGCCTCTTCTATCACTTGTCGCACCGAATCAATGTATGGACCGCAATTCCTTGCTTCTCGCATATCCCAATTGCACCCACGTTCATCAAGGGTGTGTTCATGAGGAAGGTAAACCACAACATTGACCGCATTAATATCGTTTACGCGCCGATGGATATACGCACGGATTTCTCCCGCTGTTCTTGGCATGCGCTGCATATGAGCTCCTGCTGGGAAATGTAAATTAGTAGAGTAAACCTAGCATAGTCCGCGAAAAAATCAGGGGGAAATGCCAAAGTGAACCGATGGTTGAAAAGTACACTTTGACCTCCTCTCCATGGGTGGTGGGTATTCTGGAATGGAAAGCGATGATTAGTTTAGATGCCGTCGTCATTCCTGAAAGATTCCGGGAAGTTTCCGGAATTCAGGTCAAAATCTCCTTTTATTTGATTATTATTTAATCAGGTTTTGGATTTTTCTTTCAACTTCCCAAGAAGATGCCGGAAACATGCAGGGAAGATCACGGGAAGTTGCCGGAATCAAGACGGAAAAATCCCGGAATGTTGCCGGGATTTGATGATCGCTAGATGCTTAATATGCCGCAAAATTGAACTGGTTTCTTGGCTACATTGACGATTTCAAGATGCTCAATGAAAGTAAGGTTGGTGATGAGATCGACATCGTAGGCTATCCGTACATCATAAATGGTGTAAATTCATTTACATCATTTATGATGTAAATGAATAAACATTATAAATGGTGTATATGCAAATACATCAAATATGGTGTAAAGTGAAATACAACTCAAATGGTGTATTCGACATGATCGACTTCAAGGTTAAATCCGCACAGCAGCTCTCAACATTGATCGGAGATGTGAGAAAACTCCGCGAACTCCGGCAGCAAGACATTGCGAAAAAGCTGAACACGACACAGCAAAGCTATGCGCGGATGGAGCTAAATATCGGTGCCTCGAAGGTTGAAACCCTGCTGGATATCCTGCAGGCGCTTGATGTGGAGCTGGTACTGCGCCCCAAAGCGCTGGCCGGTGATGCTATGGAGGCAAAGCCCAAATCGCTTCGCCGAGCAGCACCCGTTGGCAAGAGCGGGGTACGGATAGTAACCATGGCAACCCAATTTAAGAAAAATGAGGTTGTAGCCCCCCCTGTAAAACCACAACATATTTATATCGCTGGTATCAAATCAGCTTCTCAAAATACCGAGAAGACCACAAATCAAGTCATCGGGAAGACAATGAGGAAAAAGACGAAATGGTGAAATATCACAGACGCAGGCTCACCAAGCTCAATGTCTTCATGAATGGAGAACTGGTGGGAGTATGGGAGCAGTCCCGAGCAACCAGCAGTTTTACCTACGACGAGAGTTGGCTTACGAGCGAATACTTCCGACCCATCTCGCTTTCCATTCCAGTCACCCCCAGCAGAAAAGTGTCTGGCAAACCTGTAGAGTTCTTTTTTGACAACCTGTTGCCGGATAGTAGGGATATCCGGAACCGACTCGCTGCAAAATACAAAACCGGCGACAGTGAGGCTTTCTCGTTGTTAACGGAAGTAGGGCGTGACTGCGTAGGGGCTATCCAGATCATGCCGCAAGATGAAGAACCGCCTCGTGTCCAACAAATATTGGCCGCACCATATTCCGACGCCGACATTGCTAAGCACCTACGCGGCATCCCGAAAGGGGCTCTGAATATTGAAGACGATGAAGATGAGCTTCGCCTTTCTATTGCAGGCGCACAGGAAAAAACAGCTCTGCTAAAAATTGATGGGCAATGGTACAAGCCTGAAGGCGCAACGCCAACAACACATCTTCTGAAGTTGCCTCTCGGCTTGGTTGGCGGTCGCAAGCTTGATTTGCAGCACTCCATTGAAAACGAGTGGCTCTGCAGTCTGATTGCGCGCGCGTTTGGCATTGATGTTGCTGAATGTGAAATCGGGCTGTTTGAAGATCAGAAGGCCTTGGTGGTCACGCGCTTCGATCGTGAATTTTTTGAAGATGGCACATGGATTATCCGTATTCCTCAAGAGGATATGTGTCAGGCCCTGGGCTTTTCCAGTCACATGAAATATCAGAGAGATGGCGGCCCAGGTATTGAGGAAATCCATCAACTCCTCAAAGCGTCAGCGTATAGCGAGGACGATATGCTCGCCTTTTACCGGACGCAAGTGTTGTTCTATCTGCTGGTGGCTACTGATGGCCACGCTAAGAACTTCAGTATCAGTATTGACAGGGGTGGGGAATACGCACTTACGCCACTCTACGATGTGTTATCGCTCTCTCCCATCGTTGGGAACGGGGCAGGGCAGGTTGAATATAACCGAGCCAAGTTGGCGATGGCGATCAAGTCCAAGAATCAGCACTATGCTTTCAGGGAATTGCAATACCGTCACTATGAAGTGTTGATGGAAAATATGAATATCGCCAATCTAAAGCCTGGTACGAGTGTTTTGGATGAGATGCTGGATCAGGTTGATGACGTTATCTCGCTGGTCGAAGCTTTGGTGCCAGATGGTTTTAATGAAGATACAGCAAATCGGATTTTCACCGGAATGCGTATGCAGCGAGATCGCTTGCGTATAGAGAACCTATCACCAATTACCTAAACTTGCCCAGCCGCAGCAAGCCTTGCTACTCAACCGTTGTGCCAGCGATACCCCGCACTGTCACACCGGCCGAGATTGCGCCGCTACGGCCCTAATACCAACAACAACGGCAACCCCACGCGTCTACCCGTTTCGTTCCCAACCAGCATCCCGGTTTTCTTCACGCGCCAGCGCAAGCCCCTCAACTTGAGTGAAGGGGACTTGCGTGGGCATGACAAACAAAACCGGCGAAATGCTGGTTTTTTATTGTCCTCAATAGCCGCTTTCCCCCACCCCCGCCGCCCCAGGGCGGAGCGAAGAGAGTCCGAACGAGAGCATCACTTTTAACAACTCGTAAGGACTCAAAATCATGGCTTACCAAACAATCCGTAAAAATTCCGCCAAAAAAATCCTGGCTCACCTGGAATAGTGCGCGGTGATCACGGCCTACAAATATGACGACCACGACACGCGGACAGACAAGGGCGGCGTGACTGCTGATGTGGTTATGGCAGCCGGCGAGTGCTTCGATTTCGACCGCGTTTATCTAACGGTTGAAGGTGGTGAATGGACCCAGATCCATTGTGGTATCCATCAAAACTATTTTTTCACAGGCTACCGCACCGAGGCAGATGCCAAGCGTCTGATGACCCCTGATGCCTTCGCAAAATACTTCCCATCTACAGCTGCCGCAGAGCGAGCAGAAGCCGAAGAAGCCCATCGAATCGCCCTAGTGGCACTTCGGGTGGATGACGCAGAAAAGCTGGCAAGCATGACGACCGACGAACCCCAGCCGGTTTTCCAAATCGGTCAACGGATTGTCTCGATCTTCGCCTCGCTTAATAAAAACTGCCATATCGCCGAATACCTGCGCGAATGCGCCAAGCCGGAAAACGGCGAGAAATACTGGTCAACGGAAAAATGGCAGCAATCGAAAAACTGGTATCAGACGAATTGCAAGGTTGAAAAAATACTGACTCTAACGCCGGCAGAGTACGACGATCTAGCAACAGGTTTGCTTGATGATCATCCCGAATGGTTCGGAAACGGTGGCACAAACAGCGATTACGACCCCGGCCGCGAAGTTAAAGAATTCCGGCAGCTAACCAGGGATGAACAAGAGAAATGGCAGGCTGAGAGTTACAACCTCGTAACCGTGATTCAGGCCGAAGGCCGGAAAAGCTTTGTCGTTGACGCCCAAGGTTACAACTACGCCAGGTATGTCGGTCTTGATCCAGTTGTCCAAGCGGTCAAAGCCAGTTACACCGACGGCAAGCTTGAGCTGGTTTTCAACTGATCGACCAAGCCGGCCCTTAGCCGGCTATTTTGGAAGTTTTGAAAATTTTATCGGAAAACTGAATTTTGTAGCCACGGGCGTGGCTACCGTTTCCCCGGATCTGGTAGCCACAGAATCTTTTTTCAGGTGCCAGGTGGCACCTGAATTCTGCTCGGTGGCTACCACGTGGCTACCAAACGCTAAAAAATCAAAAAGGTTACAGACTTTTGATCTGTAACCCTTTGATTTTATTGGTCGGAGTACCGGGATTCGAACTCGGGACCCCTTGCACCCCATGCAAGTGCGCTACCAGGCTGCGCCATACTCCGAAAGAAGCCGGATTATACCTACTCCATTTTGGTCTGGCTAGCTTTTAAGCCAAGCTAGCAAATCTTCCAGTTCGTGGCGTACTTCGGTCATGTCGGCGTGTTCCAAATACTCGACCACGACAGGATCTCCAGTAATGCTGGCAAGCTGATTGCGCGCACCACTGATAGTAAAACCCTGTTCGTAAAGTAGCGAACGGATGCGACGCACCAGTAAAACTTCGTGATGCTGGTAATAGCGCCGGTTGCCGCGTCGTTTGACCGGTTTGAGCTGGGTGAACTCCTGCTCCCAGTAGCGGAGGACGTGCGGTTTTACGCCGCACAGTTCACTTACTTCGCCAATGGTGAAGTAGCGCTTGGCCGGGATCGGCGGGAGTTCAGTCGTTGGTGTGACGTGGTTGTTGCTTTGCATAGTGGAGCTCGACCATGCCCTTTAGTTTTTGGCTGGCGTGGAAAGTGACAACCCGGCGAGCGCAGATGGGGATTTCTTCACCTGTTTTAGGGTTGCGGCCTGGGCGTTGCGGTTTGTCGCGCAACTGAAAATTGCCAAATCCGGAAAGCTTGACGGTGTCACCTACAGCCAGCGCGAAACGAATTTCGTCGAAGAAGGCTTCGACCATATCCTTGGCTTCACGTTTATTTAGGCCCACCTTATCGAACAGCATGTCGGCGAGATCTGCTTTAGTTAGTGTCATTTTTATTTATCTCGAACTTTTTCAGACTCTCAGCGTTGCGCCGCATTCTTCAGCCTTGCGAATGATGTCTGCGATGGCGGCGTCAACGTCCCCTTCGGTAAGGGTTTTCTGAGTATCTTGCATCAACACCTTGAAAGCAAGGCTTTTTCTGCCTTCCGGAACGCCCTTTCCACGATAAACATCAAAGAGCTTGATTGCCGTCACGAGCGGGTTATCAAGGCTGCGGAATGCCTTGACTAGCGAATCAGCAGGTAAGTGCTCTTCAACAATCAAAGCAAGGTCGCGACGTACCGGTTGGAACTTCGAAACTGGCGTGGCGCGAATCGTATCAATACGGGTTAGTGCTGCAAGATCAAGCTCGAAAACAACCGGCGCACTGGTTAGTTCATAAACCGGCACCCATTGGGGATGCAGCTCACCGAGTACGCCAATAACCTGTCCGTCAACCACCACGTCAGCCGAACGGCCTGGATGCAGCGCCGGGTGATTGGCGCGGCGGAATTCAGCTCTGTGAGGAGCCTGTAGCGCTTCGATATCGGCTTTGACATCGAAGAAATCAACAGTTTCTTTGTTGTTTCCCCACTGTTCAGCGAAACGGCCACCCCAGGCAAGCCCGGCGATTTTTTCCGGTTGTCCTTCTGCAGTTGTGTTATTGAAAATGCGGCCGATTTCAAATAAGCGAATGCGTTCGTGTTTGCGACTCTGGTTATATTTCAGTGCGTTGATCAGGCCGCCAAGAAGCGTTGAGCGCATGACACTCATCTGCGAAGCAATGGGGTTGATCAGCCTGACTGGGTGGCTATTGTCGGCAAAGTCGGTTTCCCACTTTTCTTCAACAAAAGCGTAGGTCACACTTTCTTGATAATCGCGGCCTACCATCAGGTTGCGCAAGGCACTCTTGCTGCGGTTGTTGCCTGGTTGCGGCAGCATGAACAGACGGGTGCTAGAGGGCTGTACTGGCACATTGTCATAGCCGAACAAGCGCGCCACTTCTTCGATGAGGTCTTCTTCGATTTCGATATCGAAACGGAAAGAAGGCGGCGTGACGGTGATGACATCACCGACCATGTCACAGACAAGATCGAGACGGCGCAGCAAGCCGAGGATCTCGTTGGCGGAAAGCTTAACGCCCAATACCTTGGCGACACGGCTGACGCGCAACGCCACCGGTTTGCGTGCCGGCAGTTGTGCAGTTTCGGCGGTGATCGGACCGGCTTCGCCGCCGCAAATGTCGAGTACCAGTTGCGTGGCGCGTTCCAAGGCAGTGATGCAATTTTCAAAATCCACGCCCCGTTCGAAACGGTGTGAGCTGTCCGAACCAAAACCGATGCGACGCGCTTTCCCGGTGATCGCTCCGGGAGAGAAGAAGGCGGATTCGAGGAAAATGCCGTGGCAACCGGCTTCGACGCTCGATTCTGCGCCGCCCATGATGCCGGCCAGTGCGACCGGACGGACTTCGTCGGCGATCACCAGCATGTCGGATTCGAGTGCCAGTTCCTTGTCATTCAAAAGCTTGATGGTTTCGCCAGCTTGGGCAAATCGCGCGCTGATGCCACCTTGCAGCTTGGCTAGATCGAATGCATGCATCGGCTGGCCAAGTTCAAGCAGAACATAGTTGGTGATGTCGACAATCGCCGAAATCGTGCGCACGCCGGAGCGTTCCAAACGTTGCTTCATCCAGTCCGGTGTCGGGGCTCCCTGGTTGACGTTCTTTACGATGCGTCCGGCGTAGCGCGGGCAGGCTTCAGCTGCTGTGAGCGTAATTTTACGGGTGTCGCTGACTGTGGCGACAACTGGCGCGATGGCAACAGGGCGGAGTTCAGCCCCTGTCAGCGCAGTTACTTCACGGGCAATGCCGCGGATAGACAGGCAATCGGCACGGTTTGGCGTGAGCTTCAGAGTGAACAGGCGGTCGTCCAGATTCAGGTAATCACGGATCGATGTGCCGACAGGCGCATCGCCTGGCAGGATCAGCAAGCCGCTGGCATCTTCTGCAATGCCTAATTCCTTGGCGGAGCAGAGCATGCCGCACGATTCAATGCCCCGTACCTTGGCTTGCTTGATGTTGAAATCACCGGGCAGCGCTGCGCCGACGCGAGCACACGGCACTTTGATTCCCGGGGCGACATTGGGCGCGCCGCAAACGATCTGCAGCGGTGCCGCTTCGCCGACGTTGACGGTGCAGACGTTCAGGCGGTCAGCATCCGGGTGCTTTGTCACTGTCAGCACTTCGGCGACGAATACATCACTGAAAGTCGGGGCGGCGGGGTCGTTTTCTTCGACTTCCAGTCCGGCCATGGTCAAGAGGTGAGCCAAAGCTTCGGAGTCAAGTGCTGGATTAACCCACGTACGCAGCCATTGTTCGGAAAATTGCATGGAGCGCTCCTGCTCTTAGCGGAATTGTTCGAGGAAACCGAGATCGTTTTCGAAGAAAAGGCGTAGATCATTCACGCCGTAGTACAACATGGCGAAACGGTCGAGGCCGATGCCGAAGGCAAAGCCCGTGTACTTTTCGCTGTCGATGTTCACATTCTTCAATACGTTCGGGTGGACCATGCCGCAGCCGCCTACTTCCAGCCAGCCGCGTGCGCCAAGCACGTCGATTTCTGCGGAAGGCTCTGTGAACGGGAAGAACGAGGGGCGGAAGCGTACTTGCAGGTCATCCTGCTCGAAGAATTTGCGCAGGAAATCGATCAGTACGCTCTTCAGATCGGCAAACGAGACGTTCTCATCAACCCACAGGCCTTCCATTTGGTGGAACATTGGCGAATGTGTGGCGTCGGAATCAACGCGGTAAACGCGGCCAGGTGCAATGATCTTGATCGGCGGTTCATTGCCCAGCATATAGCGCACTTGGATCGGCGAGGTGTGCGTGCGCAGCACCAATGGCGCTTCCGGGGTGGATCCTTCTACGTAGAAGGTATCCTGCATGGCACGGGCCGGATGATCCTTGGGGATATTCAGGGCTTCAAAATTGTGGAAATCGGTCTCGATTTCCGGGCCGTCGGCCACTTCAAAGCCAAGCGATGAAAATAAGGCTTCAATGCGTTGTTGCACCAGCGTGACCGGGTGCAAGCCACCCTTGCTCTGACCACGGCCGGGCTGGGTGATATCAAGGGCTTCTGCGGCGAGCTGGGCGGCGAGTTTATCGGCAGCCAATGCCTCGCGGCGGGCAATCAGCGCAGCTTCAAAGGCCTGCTTGGCTTGGTTGACGGTCGCGCCAAAGGTCTTTTTTTCTTCCGGCGGAAGCGTGGCAAGCTGTTTCAATAGTGCGGAAATCGTGCCTTGTTTGCCAACGTAGAGTGCTTTGACGTTTTCGAGTTCCTGAGTGTCGTGGGTAGCAGCGAGTTGCGCGAGCCCTTGCGCCAGGATGGCTTGTACGTTCTCAGTCATGATCGTGGCCGGAAGTGGTAGTCAATAGGGAAAGAAAAAAGGGAGGCTGATTAGCCTCCCTTTAATTACTGCTCTGGATCAGGCGAGGCTTGCCTTGGCTTGCTCGACAAACTTGGCAAAAGCCGGCTTGTCAAACACGGCCAAGTCGGCCAGAACCTTGCGGTCCACTTCAATACCAGCCTTCTTCAGGCCATTCATGAAGCGGCTGTATACCAGGCCACATTCACGGGAAGCGGCGTTGATACGCGCAATCCAGAGAACGCGGAATTGACGCTTTTTCTGACGACGGTCGCGGTATGCATATTGACCGGCTTTCATCACCGCCTGTTTGGCGATGCGATAGACGTTCTTGCGACGGCCGCGATAGCCCTTGGCAAGTTCCAGTACTTTTTTGTGACGGGCGCGAGCCGTTACACCACGTTTAACGCGACGCATGTGTCTTCTGCTTTTCCGTTATGCGTAGGGCATCATGGCGCGCACGTGACCCATGTCACTGGCGTTCACTTGCTGGGTGCCGCGCAATTGGCGCTTGTTTTTGGTGGTTTTCTTGGTCAGGATGTGGCGTTTGAACGCTTTGCTGCGTTTGATGCCACCGCTGCCTTGAACGATGAAGCGCTTTTTAGCGCCGCTCTTCGTTTTCATCTTGGGCATGATGAGTTCCTATTTACAACATTTAGATTCGGCAACAGGCGCTCCCGAAAGAGTCTTAAAGCCCGCCACCTCGCTTTTATGCAGCTGCCAACAATCGCTTTCGAGATTGTCTTGCCGGGCGCAGCTGCAAGCCCGGTAAATATTAAATCTTCTTCTTTGGCGCCAGCATCATGACCATCTGGCGACCTTCCAGTTTGGGGAACTGCTCGACAACTGCCAGTTCGCCCAAATCGGCTTCGATGCGTCTCAGTTGCGCCATGCCGATTTCCTGGTGGGCCATTTCACGGCCGCGATAGCGCAAGGTAATCTTGGCCTTGTCGCCTTCTTCCAGGAAGCGGATCACATTTCGCAATTTGATCTGGTAGTCGTTCTCGTCCGTACCCGGGCGGAACTTGACTTCCTTGATCTGAATCTGCTTTTGCTTGAGTTTGGCAGCGTGAAGTTTTTTGGAGTTCTGGTATTTGAACTTACCGTAATCCATCAGCCGACAAACCGGGGGTTGCGCGGTGGGCGCAATTTCAACCAAATCCACCTCGGCCTCTTCAGCCAAACGCAGGGCATCATACAGGTTCACGATGCCAAGCTGTTCACCCTCCACACCCTGTAATCGAATTTCGCGCGCGGTAATCTCACCGTTGATCCGCGGCTCTTTTTCCTGGGCAGCTATCGCAATTCTCCAAGTCAGTCAAAACAAAAACCGTGCGTCTGTTGCCTTCTGGTCTTAAGCAAGCTCAGTTTGCAGGCGCTCAATCAGCGCTGCGACTGTCATCTGACCCAAGTCTTCACCAGTACGGCTACGCACGGCCACCAAGCCAGCAGCTTTTTCTTTGTCGCCCACAATGAGCTGATAAGGAAGGCGCTGCAAGCTATGTTCCCGGATTTTATAGGTAATCTTCTCGTTTCTCAAGTCAACAACAACACGCAGGCCTGCAGATTTCAATTGTGTGGCCACTTCTTGAGTGTAATCGGCCTGATGTTCCGAGATATTCAGCACGGCAATTTGTACCGGAGCCAGCCAGAGCGGGAAGGCGCCAGCATGGTGTTCGATCAAAATACCAATGAATCGCTCAAGTGAACCAAGTACCGCACGATGCAGCATAATCGGGCGTTGACGCGTGCTGTGTTCGTCCACATATTCAGCGCCGAGGCGTTCGGGCAGATTGGGATCGAGCTGCAGGGTACCACATTGCCAGACCCGACCTAGGCAATCCTTGAGAGAGAATTCAATTTTCGGGCCATAAAATGCACCTTCTCCTGGCTGCAGTTCATAAGCCAGCCCTTTGGATTCAAGTGCGGCAATCAGTGCGCCTTCGGCGCGATCCCACTGCTCATCCGTGCCGATACGCTTTTCCGGGCGGGTCGAGAGCTTGACGACAATGTCTTCAAACCCGAATGCGGTATAAACCTTTTGCAACAAATCGATGAAGCGCGCGGATTCTTCCTGTACTTGCGCTTCAGTGCAGAAAATGTGTGCGTCATCCTGGGTAAATCCACGTACTCGCATCATGCCGTGCAGGCTGCCCGAAGGCTCGTTGCGGTGGCAGGCGCCAAATTCGGCATAGCGCAATGGCAGGTCGCGATAGGATCGCAAATCGCTATTGAAGACCTGGATGTGGCCTGGGCAGTTCATGGGTTTCACCGCGTAATCGTGTTTTTCCGATTCCGTCGTGAACATATTGTCTTTGTAGTTTTGCCAGTGCCCGGATTTTTCCCAGAGCACCCGATCCATGATTTGCGGCGTGCGGATTTCCTGGTAGCCGTGGGCGTTCAGGACGCGGCGCATGTATTGTTCGATCGATTGCCACAGTGTCCAGCCCTTGGGGTGCCAGAACACCATGCCCGGTGCCTCATCCTGCATGTGAAAGAGGTCCAGTTGCTTGCCGATTTTGCGGTGATCGCGTTTTTCGGCTTCTTCCAACATGTTGAGGTACTGGTCGAGGTCTTCTTTCTTTGCCCAAGCGGTGCCATACACGCGCTGCAGCATTTCATTCTTGCTGTCGCCGCGCCAGTAGGCGCCGGCGACCTTCATCAGCTTGAAGACTTTCAGCTTGCCAGTGGAAGGCACGTGCGGGCCGCGACACAGGTCAGTGAAATCGCCTTGCTTATACAGTGAAAGCACCTGATCAGCCGGAATCGATTCGATGATCTCTGCTTTGTATTTTTCACCGATTGACTTGAAATAGGCCACGGCATCATCGCGTGACAATTCTGTCCGTTCCAGTGGTGTATCGGCTTTGGCGAGTTCCGCCATTCTTTTTTCGATGGCGGTCAGATCTTCTGGCGTAAATGGGCGTTTGTACGAGAAGTCGTAGTAGAAGCCGTTATCGATCATCGGGCCAATGGTGACTTGCGCTTCCGGAAACAGTTGTTTGACTGCTTGGGCCAGCAAGTGGGCAGTGGAGTGGCGGATGATATCCAGACCGTCTGCGTCCCGGTCCGTGATGATGGCGAGCTGGACGTCCGAATCGATCAAGTAACTGGTATCTACCGCTGTGCCATTAACTTTGCCGGCAAGTGCCGCGCGGGCAAGGCCTGCACCGATGCTTGCGGCAATTTGTGCCACGGTTACTGGTGCATCAAAAGAGCGCTGGGAACCATCTGGAAGCGTTACGACCGGCATAATCATCACCTGCTAGCTGAATTAAAACGGCAAAAAAAAAGTGCGGGGTTTAGCCGCACTTTTGTCTGAATCTAGCCCAAGGCACGACCTACCGGTAAATGATTGCGGTGGTCGTGGTAGTTCGGAACATGGACTGGATCCCTTTTATTCGTTGGTAGGCACGATTGGACTCGAACCAACGACCCCCACCATGTCAAGGTGGTGCTCTAACCAGCTGAGCTACGTGCCTAACGAGAGAGCGGGATTCTACTCATGCAGCCTGTTTTTGGCAAGCGCTGGCTGTAGATCGCTTCAAAAGGTACGCCTTAATGGCATTAATAGCGTGGTGGGAAATCTTAACGTTGAAAATACAAGAACTGGCAACAGACTTGCTGCCAGTTCTTGTATATGTGTTCCTCTTACTCTGCATTTCAGAAAGTTGGGATGAAGAGGAGCGGCTACTTGGCACTCGTGTGGGGGATATCGGCACCCGCGCTATTGAATGCCACCGCTGTCTTTTGTTTTACGGGCTCGTATTGAGCCACGTTCCGCGACATATCCTTGCCAAGCAGAATCCGCGCCTGAATATCCGCTCGCAAGGTGTTGGTCTGGACCAATTCCAGATTGGGCTCTGGCGGGAGGCTTGATTTTAGGTTCTGGGCTGCATCTCTAAAACCAGGACGATATTGAATTTGCGAAATAGATACTTGGAATGGCTTCTGGTTAGTCAGACGAGCCGATCGATATCCTTGATTAACCAAGAATCCGCTTACTTTTCGGGCGAATCCGGTTATGCCATTACCGTTGGAAACCTCCAGCCGGAGGGTGGTTGATTTTGTCGGTGCAGCAACAGGCTGCGGGGCGATGGCTTCGGCCGTTGCAAGCTGTGCCGGCATGACGCGTTCGCGTAATTCATACACGTTGGGTGCAAGTTGTACTGTTTCCAGGTGACTTTTCGTGGCGGCTAGTGGAGAGTTTTCATGACTGGCTAGCAGGGGTGGTTCTGGCCATTGCTCCTGCGCCAGGGCTGCCGGCTCAGCAGGGGCGGTCTGTGCAATCGTTGTTGCTTCAACGGGTTCCGCGGTGGCTGTGCTCACTGGTACGTGCTCTGGATTGTCACTCTTGGCAGAGGCCAGCGTGAGGTTACTCATCGTGCGCAAGTTTGTTGGATCAAGCTGGGCTGCTTTTTCAAGTGTCGATACCGCCTCGGTATAAGAGCCTTGCAGGTAGAGCACGTATCCCAAATTGTTGCGAAGGTGAGCTGCCTCGGGGGCTAGACTGATTGCGGTACGGAATGCCGAGATGGCTTCTTCATAACGGCCTTGCATGGCATAAACCACGCCTAGCCCGTTGTGGGCCTCGACGAAATTTGAGTTCGCGGCCAGAGCCCTTAGATATGCCGTTGCAGCCTGATCATAGCGTTTTTGACCTTGATAATAGCGACCCAACTGATACAGGGCGGTCGGGCTGTCAGTCATTTGGTTAATGCTGTAAACCGGGTTGAGCTCCCATGTCGCATTGTGCGCAGTATCAACTGAAGAGCAGCTACTCAAAAATGGAATGCAGCAAACAATTGGAAATAGTACTTTTTTGGTTTTCATGTTGGTCTCTCCTATGAAGAGCTCAATGTCCTGCCAGTGTTGGCAGCAGCACGCGGTAAATACTGATAAATGCCGGGCCGAGTAGTACCAAAATCATGGATGGGAACACGCAGAAAATCAGCGGGAAAAGCAACTTGATTGGAACCTTGGCTGCGGCTTCTTCTGCACGCAGCCGGCGTTTGGTGCGCAAGCTTTCTGAATGGATACGCAACGAATCGGCCACGCTGGTACCAAATCGATCTGCCTGGATCAGCATGGCAACAAGGTTATCCACTTCCTCTACGCCGGTACGCAGGGCAAGGTTCCTGAGCGCGCGTTCCCGAGTGCTGCCTGCGCGCAGTTCCAGATTTACCAGATGTAATTCATCGGCCAGGATGGCGCTCTTCATGCGCATTTCATCCCCGACACGGCCAATGGCAGCATCCAAGCCCAAGCCAGCTTCGATACACACGGTCATCAGGTCAATGGCATCGGGGAAACTTTCGAATATTTCCCGCTTGCGGTAGGCAATCCGCCGCGCCAGGAGGGCGTTTGGCAGGAAATATCCGATTGCAGCCAGGAGCAAAAGCAGCAGGAGAAAGGTATTACCTGATTTGAACGTAATATTGGCAATGCCGATATACAGCAGCAGCAAGCCGGGGAGCAATATGGTCAGCAGGGTTTTGGCTGCGAAGAACAAGACAGGGGCGGAAGCTGTCCGGTAGCCCGCATTCATAAAACGGATCCGTAATGTGGAGCCTTCCCATCCTTCTTTCGGCAGGGAAAGCTTGGCAAGCGGACCGCTTAGCTTTGAGATACGCTGAATCCATTCAGGCATGTTGGAATCAGTGGTGCCTGCTCCGGAGAGTTGTGCCAGTCGTTGGCGGACAGGGCTGGGGCCCAACTGCCAGAGGATTACAAGCGCCACCGCAAATGCCGCTACAAATACCACGGCCAGATACAAAATTTGCAAGGTAGTCATGATGTTGCCACCTGTTTTGTTAAAGGGTTTATACCCGAATCTTGATAATGCGCCACATCCAGAAGATGCCAAGAGCCATGACAATCAACGCACCAATCACCATTTTCTGGCCTGCTGGGTCTGTCCACAGCACATTGATAAATGTGGGGTTGAGTATGCGAATTACCCCGGCCAAGGCGAATGGCAGGATGGTCAGAATCCAGGCAGAAAGACGTCCTTCTGCAGAAAGCACCCGCACGGTGCCCAGTAGTTTGAAGCGGGCGCGAATCAATGCGCTGATCTTGTCCAGTAGCTCCGCCAAGTTGCCGCCGGTTTCTCGCTGGATGAGTACGGAAATCACAAAATATCGCAAATCCGTGATGGGCACGCGGGTGGCTAGATTGGTCAATGAATCTTGCAGGGATATGCCGTAATTCATTTCGTCAAAGGTGGTGCGAAACTCGCCTGCAATCGGTTCAGCCATCTCGTCGGCCACCATTTTCAATGCACCAGGCAGAGCATGGCCTGCCCGCAAGGCCCGCCCCATCAGATCAAGGGCATCGGGAAGCTGCTGCTCGACCATGTTCAGGCGCTTTTGTTTGGAATTCAGGACATACATCAGAGGCAGGATGCCCACGACGACGGCAGCAACAAGCATGAGAAGAAAAGGAAGAGTTAACAGGATGGCCAAGACCAAGCCGACTGCCGCAGCCAGAAGCGTTAAACCCAGAAATCCACCTACGTTCATCTTCAGGCCCGACTGCAGTAACAATCGGTCTAGAAGATGGATGCGTGGTATTTCCAGCAACATGCGCTCAATGGCCGGAGTTTCGCTTAACAGCCGTTTCTTGACGATGGTTAATTCCGTTGAAGCCGCCCCCCCCGCCGACAAAGCCTGCAAACGGCGTTCGATCCGCTTTGCTTCCGGTCCCTTGTAAGCGTTCCAGGCCAGATAGGCTCCTTCCAGGAATAGCACTACGGCAAGAAAGCCGAGGATGACGAATGCGTAATATAGGTTGTCCATGATTGGCTCCTATTCATACAATCGTGTGGGATCAAAGATATCGTCGTGTAGCGGAATGCCGTGTACACGCAGTTTTTCTGCAAACTTTGGCCGGATGCCGGATGCTCGATAATGCCCAAGTACCGTGCCATCTTCGGTGATGCCGGTTTGAACAAAAGAGAAGATTTCCTGCGTGGTAATGATGTCGCCTTCCATGCCGGTAATCTCTTCAACGCACACGATCTTGCGCTTGCCATCGGAAAGCCGGGTAACGTGAATCAACGCACTCAATGCGGAACTGATTTGCTGACGCATGGCCTTGGGTGGCAAAGTCAGCCCGCCCAATCCAATCATGTTTTCCAGCCGGGTCAGCGCATCGCGCGGGTTGTTGGCGTGAACGGTAGTCATTGATCCATCGTGGCCGGTATTCATGGCCTGCAACATATCCAGCACTTCCGCACCGCGCACTTCGCCAATGATGATGCGATCCGGGCGCATGCGCAGGCTGTTTTTTACCAATGAACGCTGGGTGACTTCGCCTTTGCCTTCGATGTTGGGCGGGCGGGTTTCCAGTCGGACAACATGGGGCTGTTGCAGTTGTAGTTCGGCGGCATCTTCAATGGTGACGATGCGCTCGGTTACCGGGATAAAGCCTGAAAGAATATTGAGCAAGGTGGTTTTTCCACTGCCGGTGCCTCCGGAAATCAGGATGTTTACCCGTGCCTTGACCAGGCCTTCGACGACTTCAGCCATGGCTGGTGTCAGGCTCTTGAGGTGCATGATGTCGTCCATGCGCAAGGGCGTGACGGCAAATTTACGGATTGAAAGCAGCGGACCATCTACTGCCAACGGGGGAATGATGGCGTTGACCCGAGAACCGTCAGGTAAGCGTGCATCCACCATAGGACTGGATTCATCAACGCGCCGCCCGATTCTTGAAACGATCTTGTCGATGATTTTCATCAGATGGGCATCGTTTTCAAAAACGACGTCACTTTTTTCCAGCTTACCGAAGCGCTCCACATAGACTTGGCGATAGGTGTTGACCAGGATGTCCGATACGCTGGGGTCGGCCAGTAACGGCTCTAATGGCCCAAGGCCGAGGACTTCATGCTGAATATCGCGCACCAAGCTATTGCGTTCGGCCTCGTTGATGGCCAAGGTTTCTTCTGAAAGCAGCCGTTCGACGAGGGTTTTCACTTCATCGCGAAGGCGTTCCGGCGCGAGGGTTTCCATGACGGCAAGATCAACGCGATCCAACAGTTTGCGGTGGATGCGTGATTTCAATTCCTGATAAGTCTTGTTGTCGGAAAAACCGGTCTGTTGCGCCGTCACGGGTGCTTGTACCGTATCTTTCTGAATGTCTTCAAGTCGTTCCCGTAGTGACATGATCACACCCCTTCATCTAAATGCATTCAAATTGCGGTTGTTCGATCAGGGGCAATGTGCGCCCTGTTGCATCCCATCGCATCTAATTAAACATCTTTGCCAACCAGCCACCTTGTTTGACATTGGGCTCTGTAGACAACGTTTTTGCCCATTGCAACAAAGCTTTTGTGACTGGGTCGTGCGGGGCAATTTTCATAACCGGAACCCCCTGGTTCACTGATGCCGATACTGCCCGGAAACTGTTCGGAATCGTGTGGGTGACCTGCATTCCCAAGGTGCTCTCCACATCTTCGAGCCGGATATCGCCGCCTTTTTCGTAACGGTTGACTATCAGGTTTATTTTTTCTCTGCCGTATCCCAGCGCGTGGAATGTGGCAAGCAGCCGTTTGGCATCGCGAATAAAAGGCAGTGTTTCCTGTAATACCGGGAAAATGACATCAGTGCGATCCAGTGCGCGCACGCTGACGGAATCCAGAGTCCGGCTCATATCCAGAATCACAAAATCATAATGCGTGGTGGCCAGATCCATCAGTGCGTCAAGATGCTCTGGTTTCACCTCTGATGCCCGTTCGGGACTTTCCGGTGCGGCGAGAATGCTGAAATTGGGCAGAATTTGTACCATGCTCGACGTAAGAAGGGAGGCATCCAGTCGCTGGATGTTGCTGGCGACATCGGCGATGGTGTTGGCTGGCGCATGATCTGAAACAAACAAGGATGCATTGCCAAAATTCAGGTTCAGATCAAGCAAGACCACCCGTTTCCCGCTGGATGTGGCCAGGATGTGACCCAGATTGACGGCAAGAAATGTGGCGCCGCTACCGCCTTTGCAAGCAATGAAAGCAAGGACCTTGCCTTTGGGTGCTCGCGTAGTGGTTAGTGCTGTTCTTTTTTGCGCACGGAATACCGCATCCAGAAGCTTCTGGCTGGAAAGGGGGGGCGGAATGACTTCGCGCACGCCTACTCGCATGGCTTCGGTGAGAAATTCGGGTGAATTTGATTGCGCCAGCAGGATAACGGCCATGCTAGGGTAGCGCGAGGTAACATGCTCCAGCTCGGTTAATGGTGTGGGTATGCTGCTTGTCGTGTCAAAAATGAGGAGGTCGGGATGGCGTTGATCGACAACAATCCCTACCTGCGAAATGTCCCCATTGGAAAAAGTAACCTCAAACGGGCTTTTTTCTACAACGAGATAGCGACGCAATTCATCCAGAATTGGTTGATTTTGCGACATGGCCACGATTCTCATGGCGCTCCCCTTTTTGTTGTTTTCCTAATATCTTTATAAGTGGTATCCCAAGCTTTCTGCTGGCATGGTTACCGTCGATGCCGGGAGAGGAATCGACAAGAATGTGAACAAGCCGATCATCGGGACATAGCTCGCCCCACTGATGGAGACGCGAACTGTTGCAATGCATCCTGTTGGGCCAGCCAGGCACGCCGAGATATTGTCTGTAGCGCTGGCAGGGAACGGAGAGGGCACACTGCCGTCTGCTGCCAGGTAATCAATAGTGATATTGGCGGTGGTGACTTCCGCGCCAGCAGGCAGGGCCGTGCCACCAAACAGTGCCAGGTTTTTTGCCGTGTCCGCATCACTTACCCAACGAACGACAGCTTCACGCGCTGCTCTGCGGGTAACTTCCTGCACGGTATTCCACACATAAAACAAGCGGCCGAATTCAATGATGCCGAGCAGTAAAGTAAAGAAAACGATGGCAATCAGCGCAAACTCAACGGCTGATGTTCCTTGCTGGTGATGGAATCGTTTTAAGATTGAATTTTGCATGGCACGCCCCTTAGCGCATGTAGCGCATGGTGGTATAAGGAGAGAGCGTACTGGTCCATGTCGTCGTGCCTGTCGGCACAAAAACAGGTATCCATCCACCGATCGTTATCGGGTAAGCACTGATGCTCACCGTGACGTAGTCTGGGACCGTACAGTTTGGGTCGCAGCTCACTGATACATAACCAGAGGTAAAGCCAGGTACGTTTGCGGCCGAGACAGCCGTAACTACCTGATCTTTAGCCTGGCTAATCGAGCCGGAGTCAATGCCCACTGTTGGTGACACCCTGGACAGGGAAAGGAAGCGCGCACCATCGCGCGTGCTTTTCACCAAGGCATCGTAATACCAGAACGCTTTGCCAAACTCGATGATGCCGGTAACGATGGCCAACAAGAAAACGATCAGCAAGCCGAATTCCACGGCAGCAACCCCGTTTTCCTTGCGTCTGGCTATTGTTTTGCGTTTTGTGCACATGGCGGACTCTCCTGCTATCGATACAGCCGTATCTCGTTAGGCGGAAACGGCGTTGTCAGCAAGCCCCCGAATTCGACATAGATTTCTTTGTTGGATGGCTCATTGGACTTCTTTTGCAAAAAGAATTTACCGATGCCCACGACGGTAGCCGGTCGGCAAACCCCGCCAGCAGTCGTACAGTCCACAATGGTCAGGTTCATGATCCGCCGCCCGGTTTTCCCGGGGCCGTGTGCAGAACTCGGGGCCTGGAAAAACGCGCCGCTGGTTTGGGCGTAGGGCGAGGTTTCCGGATAACTGGTCGCACTCTGTTTATACAAGGAAGACCATTGAGATACGGTTGCGCTGGTCGGGCGGAAGGCCGACCACAAAACGCCATAATCCGTCGCTACTCGGCTTGAGTAAGGAACCGGTTGGTATTTGCCTGAAACTGTCTGGAATTTGATGCTTTGCCGTGTAGGGTCTGTGCCCATCCAGTCGCGTGGTGCTCCCGCCGTTTTGTCATCAAAAATGTATTCCTTGATGTTGGTGTCGGGTGGGGCCGTGCCTGGATCGCATTTGTTTTTTGAGTTGAATACGTCAAAACGGGAATCAAGTGCTTCCAGTTGTGGGTCGGAAATCCCGGTATTGGTATTGACGGTCTGGCCGACAATCGGCGTGTAACTGGTTTTTCCGGTACACACGTAGGGCAGGGTTGCGTTGGTGCTGGTAACCGAGCAGCTGCCTGGCGTGTTCGATTCAGGATCAATCCAATACATCGTTCCCGGCCCCAAGGGATTGGCATCACTTACCTTGTAAGATACTCCCCGTTCATAACCCAGTTCATTGGTCGTACCCGGATCAGGTAATTGGCAGACTGCAATGGGCGCAACATCGACCACATATTTCCCGGCCACGGCCAAACCGAAAGTTTGTGTTTGGAGGATGTTCCAGATAGGAGAAAACCATGTGTTCAGTGCATGCTGGCCGGTATCCACCTTGACAAAGGTTTTGTCGGAAGCCAAGGCATTGGAGGTGACATTGCTGATTGGAACCATGCAGCCATCGTCGGGGCAACTGCCCACCCAGAGATTGGCGCTGGTGATGACTACTGAGGATGCATTGAGGTCATACGTGTTATCCCCTGCGGCCTGAATGGCTCGGGTCTGCGCTTTGCCGATGCCGGAAAAAGTGCCATCCAGCTCTTTTGCGCCACTTAACGCTGCCGCATCGGCTGCGTTTTGCAATTCGGTTTTAGCAATATAAAGGTGACCGAGATCCAGGACCAAGGCAAGCATGCCCACCAGAATGAAGATGGACAAACCGACGATAATCGCCACCACGCCACGCTGCCGTTGTCTGGAGCTGGGAGTGTTACGAATTCTGTTTTTCATCTCGATCACCTCCTATGCGGAGTTGCTACGGCTACTTTGAACCCACACCAATGGTGAAGGTGTTTACTACCGGCGGCGGTGTTTCAAAAGATTTGTGGTATTTGTCGATTACCGCGCCGGCCGCCTTGCCGTCCAAGCCTACTGCTGGCGTGGTATCCATCGAGGCATCCGGATTCAGGGTTTGTTGGGCCTTGGCGAGGTTCACCGCATCGCCCATTTTGCTGTCGAGAACCGGCATCGACGATGCGCAGCCGGCCAGAACAATGGATGTCCCCAAACCAGCAAGAATCAGTTTGATTGATAAGTTTTGCATGGCTGTCTCCTTTACTTCATCTGGAAGCCGCTAGGCGCGGGGGTTTGCGGTTGGGCATCTGGTTTCGGTGCGGTCGCAGGCTCGCTGGCGGTCTTGCCTTCAAGTTTCCCATCCAGGAAGAGTTCTTTCTTCGTGGGTTCCTTGTAGGCATCGGTCGGCAGGGTGTAGTTGGCATCAAGCGGCTTGACCAGGCGCGGAGTGACGACGATAAGCAACTCGGTTTTGTCTTTTTGGTATTCCGTGCTGCGGAACAAGGCACCCAGGATCGGGATATCGCCCAACAGCGGGAAGCGGTTGATCGAGCTGCGCGTACCATCCTGCAGCAGGCCACCAATGGCCAGGGATTGCCCTTCGCGCAATTCCACCGTGGTGGATACACGTCGGGTGGTGAGCGTAGGAACAAGGGTAGATGCGCCCAAGCCACTGGTGGCTACATTGGTAAAGCCCACCAGATCGGTGACTTCCGGTTGCACCCGCATCTGGATATGTCCTTGATCCAGCACCGTGGGCGTGAAGCGCAGACCGACGCCGAATTGCTTGCTTTCCAGCGAGATTGTGCCGTTTGATTGCGGAACCGGAATCAGGATTTCGCCGCCGGCGAGGAAACTGCCTTCCTGCCCGCTGATGGCCACGATATTGGGCTCGGCCAAAATCTTGACCAGGCTGTCATTGTTCTTGGCATCGATCAGGCCGGAGGTGTGATTGTTACTGCTGATGCCCACTGTACCGATATTGCCCGAACTTGAGCCGAATATGCCGGGGTTGGCTGCGCCGATGGTGCCATCCGAAGCAACTGACGCTGCGCCCCCCAGTCTGGAGTAGATGCCACTGTTGCCGCCAATGATCCCGTACAGGAAGTTGGCACCGTTTTGCCATGTGAAGTTGAGCCCGAGTTTATCTAGCTCTGTACGATTTATTTCAGCGATTTTTACTTCCAGCATTACTTGCTGCACGCTGGATACGCTGAGCATATTGACCACTTTCTTGCCGGCAAAGGCTTCCGCCAGGGCGACCGCCCGGTCCACCTTGACCGCATCCGATACCGAACCACTCAGTACCACGGTATCTGCTGCGGCATAGATCTTGACGTTCTTGTCGTTGGGGAGCAGTTGCGCCAATTTGTTTTGCAGCGAGGCGGTATCCATGCCGACAGCGACATCTACGATGGTGCTTTGGCCTGTTTTGCTCCACAGGATGATGTTGGTTGAGCCCACTTTTTTGCCGAGCAGGTAAATCTCGCTCGGGTTGAGCAGAATCACATCGGCAATTTCCGGGCTGCCCACCGAGATGCGTGATGCTGGCTCAGGTAATCTCAGCAAGGTGGATTTGCCCACGGTTGCGCTGATCTGCGAGGCAAACTCAATGGGGCCACCGGTTGATACCGACGCAGGCTGCGCACTCGGTGCCAGTTGTTTGATGGTGGCGGGTTTGGTCACGGTTTTTTTATGGGTTGGTGCTGCCGCTTGAATTGGCATTGCCAGCCCCAAAGCCACTCCCAAGGCTATTGCCAAAGCCTTTAAGCTGGCGTTTGGCAACATCGTGTACTGCTTGTCCTGTGTGCTCATTTCAACTCTCCCCATAGCGAAGACTGAAAACTCGTTTGTAATCCGTGCCGGCAAATTGCAGGCAAATCGGTAAAGCCAGATTGGCAAGAACCCCTTGCAGCAACCTCAATACTCGTTGCTGGATCTTTCCATTCCTTTGATGACTTCTACTTTGTCTCTCTGAACCGGTTTGGGCGCGGCGACAGGCTTGCGGGCCACATACACTTTGCGCACCACTGTTTTTTCGACGGTTTTGGTTTGCGCTACGGGGAGAACTTCAGGCGCACGGTTCAGCAGATCCCGCTTGAATACCCCTTCTGTGGTAACTGGCGCTGAATCGATTTGATTGCGCAATACCAGTGACAACGTGCCGATACTGCGTGCCAGATCGAGCTTTTCGGCCTGATCGGGCGAGACTTCCAGCGTGACGGCATTCACCACCTTGGGCTTGGTTTCATCCCGCCCAGCTTCCTGTGCCACTGCCAGCACCAGAATATGTTCCAGCACAATTTTGGAAATACTTTTATCGTTCTTTCCATTTATCTTGGCGTTGTCGTCCTCGGTGTTGACCAGAATGTCCACGTAGTTGCCCGGCAGGGCGAAACCGGCTACACCGACCACATCATTGACTCGGACTGTGATGGCACGCTTGCCCTCGCTGATCACTGCTGACAATCCCCCCTTTGTTCCGACGGGTGCCAGTTTGGGTTCAAGGATGGCTTCACCCTTGAGGACGCTGACTTTGAGTACGCGTGGCTCCAGGGTTTGCGGATCTTTGAGCAAAGAGCCCAATGCCTCTTCTCCCATCAATGCCCCCGAAGGAGTACTGCCTTTGGGCCACTCCACCAGAGTGAGCATTTCCGGCGCAAGTCGCGTACCCAGATCAATGTCCTTGGCTGCGACGACGACCTTGCTGGTTGACATGGAGCCCTGTTGCTTGACCCAGTTGGATGCCAGCACAACAGCGGCCAGCCCGATGATCACGGAGATTGCGATCATTACCACAGCTCTAGTGTTTTTCATCTCACTTCCCCTTGCCTGTAGTTGAGATTCTTGATGTCCTCATAATCCCGGGCGAAGTAATTGCTCCACGCCCAATCCAGCAGCTCCGGCGACATTTCCGGAGGCTGCCCGTCATAGCGGGCAATATCTTTTACCTGGCCAATGATGTCGCGCGGAAGGCATGCAAACAGCGGTTTCCCTTCCTTGTAGTGATGCTCGTGCAACAAGTGGTTGATTCCCGCTTCGGAGAACGGGACTTCCAGTTCCGCGCATACTTGCCTGGCAATCTCGCGGTAATCCTGTTCGTCCAGCGGCCCGATGTAGATCTTGTAGCCCAGGCGGCGCAGGAAAGCCTCATCGGCCAATTCTCGCGGTGGCATGTTGGTTGAAAACACCACGATCACATCGAACGGAACCATGAATTTCTTGCCGTTATGCAGTGCCAGATAATCCACGCGCCGATCCAATGGCACGATCCAGCGGTTCAGAAGTGCAAGCACGGGCGTCATCTGGCGGCCCAAGTCATCAATGATCAGTAGCCCATTGTTGGCTTTAACCTGTGGCGGTGCCTGATAGAAACGGGCACTGGTATCGAAATCCAGATCCAGCATTGGCAGGGTCAGTTCGCCGCCGGTACTGACCACGGGACGGCGGCAAAGTACCCAGCGCGCATCGCAAGAGCGGCGCCCATCCAGGCAGATATTGGCTTCAGTTTGAGTGACCGGAATGTGAACGAGTGGGTCGAATACCTGGATAACGGCATCGTCCACCACAATGGCATAGGGAATAGCGACATCGCCGGTGAGCAGTCCGACCAAGTGCTCGGAAATATAGCTTTTGCCGCTGCCGGCGGGGCCGTAGACAAAAATGGCCCGGCCCGAATTCATGGCGGCACCAAACTGTTTGAGAATGCTCTCCTTGACCACGATGCCTTTAAACGCCTTGGCAAGCTCTGGATGAGTCACTTGCATATTGGCGATCGACTGTCGTTGGACCTGCTGCACATAGGTTTCTAGACTGACCGGAGCCGGGCCTGCATATTGGCTTTTTTGCAGAAAATCTTCGGCGCGCAACCGGCCAAGATCCGTGAGGGTGTAGGCGGTCGAGGTATCGATACCACTGCTGCGGGAAACTTCACACAGCCGCTCGGTGCGCAGGAAAGTGAGTAAAGGTTCCAGTACACCGATGGAAATTTTGAGGTGATCGGCAATTTCAAACAGCCGCAACTGTCCGCGCAGGAACAGCGTTTTGGTCAATAGTTCGATCAGGAACAGGAAATTCAGGCCGGTATCGCCAACGGTTCGCGGCTGGCCCGGTAGCGGCCCAACAGACTGCACGGGGGCCGTGTCGTCCGCTTGTTGACCTGTTTTGGTGGTCGTGGTCATGATTCTCTCCACCTGCATTTGTTCTTTTTCTTGTCCGGTAAAGGCTTGTTTCGCCGTTTTGAATGCCGGATCAATTTTTCTTCTGTATTGCAACTGGCTTGCTGAAAGCTACGCAGGGCAAGCAAGACTTTGTTCGTTATGGTTTGCTGTCACCGTAGAACGTGTTTTCCCGCACTGCAACCTAGGTTTATCAAATGGCAAGCCTGACGGAATAATTTCTTGTTCACCGCTAAGCTATTCATTTCAGTGCCAAATTTATATCCATCCCCCGTAGGTGAGTGAAAGATAGCCGAGCGTTCCGACCGCGATAGCCACGGCATAGGGCAACTTGCCCGCCGATTGTGGCCCGGCATTCATGATCGGCATTTGTTTCAGGCTCACGTCGATCAAACCGCCCATCAGCATGCCCTTGATGTTTAGCAGCATTTGGCGAACTACCCCCGCACGCAAGGCCAGCAACAAAGCCATCAGCCCGCCAGCGAGAAAAGTGCCGAGCACTGCGCCGATCAAGCCACTTGGCCCCAAAAAACCGCCAACCACAGCCATCAGCTTGACGTCTCCGGCGCCGAGTGCCCGTAACCAGTAAAACGGCAGAAAGATTCCAAGTCCCAAAAGAAAGCCACCACCTGCACTCAGCAGACCGGAGAGCCCGTCCTGCCAAGCGCTAAGGATGATGGCAAATGCCAAACCCGTCAGAATCAGGGTATTCGGAATGCGATGGCGTTGAATGTCGCCCCAGGCCGCTACCAGCAGTAGCACCACGAGTACGCCAATACTGATGCCATTCATCGGACACCCCCGTCGGGTTTGAAAAATTTGCCCGGCAGGGTTGTGCGTATCGCCTGAAGGCTTTACGCGCAACTTGCCGGGTTTGCCACGCAGTCGGATACCCTGATCCAGATATCTTGCACCGCAGTGCTTAAAGCCAATACGGCACCCAGGATAGCCACTGCGATTAAGGAAGCCAGTAGCGCGTACTCAATGGCAGTCACGCCTTCCGTGTCTTGCCAAAAAGTGCGCCCGATCAACAAAATGCGTTGCATGGCCTGGCTCCTTGATCGGAATAGAAAATGGCATTCATTGAGACGTGTTTATAAAATAGTCGCCCAATTAAATGCCATTTCTATTTTCTGTGCCCTTGTTGGTTATGTAAATGTTTTCTGTGCGGTTTGTCATTTACATTACTGGGTTATCTGCTTAATTACGGTGTGGTCAGTTTGCCCGCAATGTAATTGAACACGGCGGTCAGGTTTGTTCCAACCAATTGAACGGCAACAATAATAACGACTGCAATCAAAGATGCAATCAACCCATATTCAATAGCGGTCACGCCTTCTTCGTCTTGCATGAAGCGGGTGACACCAGTTTGCAGTTTTTTCATGATGCTCTCCTTGTTGAACGAACAAAAACAACTTCTGTCGATGGCGACGATTAACACTCCCTGAGTGTTGCCGTATAATTTCTTGTACAACATTCGTCTTTATTATTAGAAGTTATTTTTTGTGGGAAACAGATGTAATCCACAATTCCACACTAGGCCGCTTTTTGTATTATGCAAAGGATTGTTTGTAAGGTTTTACTACTTTGCTGATGAGCGGTTATTTAGAAGGAAATTCTAATATAAACAAAACATAACATACTGATTTATAAGCGAAAAAAAATAACATATATTGTGCGTTTGGTCAATTATCAATTGCCTTGGTGATTGAATTGTGTAAGCATTAATACTTATTTTTTCTGTTGCGCGTAAGGATTTATTTTATAATTGAAAGCGAGTTTATTTCGTGTTGCTATTGATAAATTTTATTTATTAAAGTTGACGGTTGTTGGCAAAATACGCGTATGCGGAAGGTAATATTGTTTATAGGTATATGCTTAGTGTTAACTTGTATATTGGTTTCATTAAAATGACGTATTTTCGAAACTGTTTATTGTTGTTTGATGGGGTTGTAGAGAAGTATGGCGGACTTTCAATGATCCTGCCTATACTGGATATACATCATCCATAGTCAGGATCTACTGTGAACCGATTTGGAAGTTTTCTTTATGATTGGGGCGGCCTTAACAAAAGCCTATTTTTGTTAATCAATAAAATGCATGCGCCGGTTTTTGATCAACTCATGCTAGTTGCATCGTGGCTAGGCCATCCGGTGATGTTTCCGTTTTACATGACCATGGTGCTCGTCTGGAGTTGGAGACGGCCAGAGCACATGCCAATACGAAATGTGGTTGTATTTTCGGTTGGTTATCTGGTGACTTCAGTTATTGTTGTTCCAGTAATAAAATCACTATTGGATTTCCCTCGACCAGTGACGGTTTTTGGGGAAAAAATAATTACTATTATTGGAAATCAAGATGCTATCTATTCTTTTCCATCAGGCCATGCGGCGTATGCGACATTGATGGTTGCTTCATTAATGCCAGGATGTTCTCGTGCGGGGAAGTATGCAATGCTTGGTTATGTATTCATGGTTTGTTTTTCACGTATTTCAGTTGGCGCTCATTTCCCCGTTGATGTGATTGCAGGTGCGGGTATTTCATTATTAATTGTAAATTTAATAAGAGCATTGCTTCCTGCTTGAAGTTTTCCTGCCTATATTGGGTAAGTATTTTTATAAATTTATTGATAAATATTGTTGATGTAGGTGGGTGAAATGAATTCCATGCGAAATGAATGTGCGAAGCCGGTTGGGGTAATTCTAGGCGCCTATGTAATCTCGATGATCCTGATTTTTATTCTTGCGGTCTGGACGGCATCGCCTTTTAGTTGGTGGTTCCGCGATACGCAATATGTACTGCTTGCTGTGCTGTCGTATATCGTTGTGCTTGGGATAGTGTGGGATGGATCGCTTGTATCTATCGGGCTGATTTGTGAAGCGTGGAGTCATGGGAAATCGAAATTAAAAGGTGATATCACCGTAGAATCTATGCGGAAAATTCGTTTTTTTACCTGTGGTTTCGCACCTGTTCTCATGATCGTACTGACGTCATGGGTGATTCTTGGGACATCCAATATCACGCTCATCAGCCTCAATCTCGTAGGACACGTTACCCATTGGCGAGATCCGTATCTGTGGCGGCTAGAGGGGCCGATTATTGAGTGGATCACGAAACGACCGATCAATGTGACTGCATGGGATAGCCTTTATCACAGTGCATGGCTAATAGAAATGTTTGCGGCATTTGTATTGATAGTCATTGGTCGTGGATCGAGAATAATATTGTATTTCTGTTTGTCTATTATTCTTCTTTTTTATTTCGGACGTTTTGCCGGGCTTGTTAATCCTATTATGGGCCCGGCTTTCTTTCATCCGGAATTATTCAAGTATCTTGATGGTTCTATTTCCGATAAAGCCATGCATCTGGTTTCTTCAATTATGGCGTCACCCGCTGAAAATGCGATTGAGGATGGCGGGGTGCTATTAGGTGGTGTTTCGGCCATGCCCAGTTTGCATGTGGCGATGGTTGCGGTGACTTCCTATTGGTTGGCGGTGTCGAGACGCTGGACTTTGTTTGTGACCGTTCCTTGGGTGCTGTTAGTCTGGACTTCAACAGTGGTTCTTGGTTGGCATTACATTCTTGACGGTGCGGGCGGGATTGCGTTTGGCGCTGGATGTATATGGCTAACCAACTTGTTGTTGCGCCGGATTTTGGATGACGATGCCATCGTGATGCAATCATCAATGGGCTAACAAGCTCGATGTATTGCTACGGCAGTGAACAATCCAACAGAAGTGAAAAATGCGAGAAGCGTAACAAAGCTTGAACTTTATGGCCGGTAGCCCTGAATCGTTCGATTCAGGGCTGATTTTTACTTGCTAAGACGCAGGATTTCAGATGCCAATTTGGAAAAACAGGGGCCGAGATCGGCTGCTGTTCTTGCCCAGCAATAAACGCCGACGGGCTGTCCCGCGCCTGAGCTTGTGCAGCGAGATGGCGCATCTGGGGTATTGGCCATGCACTTCAATAGATCTTCGCCATATTCGTTGTTGGGCCCGTTATAGTCATGCAACAGGGTACCCAAGCCCAGCGTAAAGATATAAATGCCTTCCTGCCTGGTTTTCCAGGCCATTTCTTCGGCTATGTTGCGTGATGCATTGTTGATGTTGGTATACGTCGGGTTGGTCGTTACCGCGCGTAAACCGGCTGGGGTGGATGGGGGTGGAGCGAACTGGAATTCCTGATCTGTTTTGTTGTGTGCGTTGTACCAAGCGGGTAGGGCCGTCGAGGTCAGTTGGTTATCCAGGCCATTGCTGCGCCAGCACCCGGCGGTCATTTGCTGGTCTACTTGGTCATAGCGATACAAACCACTGATGGTGCCAGAGCTGGTATCGCCCGAGGCAATCGACCCGGCAGAACTGCATTGTCCGGGGTTTTTGAATGTGAAAAATGAAGCAATCGTGTTCGGTGAACCGTCGGAGAAGAAGACGATAGCCCGAAGGCTGGATCGACTGCCAGAAGAAATGACATTGTTGAGTTGGTCGCGTGCAAGCCACAGGCCTTCTGCGTAGTTGGTAAACCCGCCAAAACTGTAGCCTTGGATAGCGGTATTCATGGCCGTTCGGTTAAAACCTCTGCTCTGATTCGCATTGAATGGAACGTCAACATGCCCCCCTTCGGCAAAGTGCATCAGTGCAATCCGATCGACTAAGGGGTTGAACAGAGTCAGGAAATTTATAGCTTCAGTTTTGACCTGGCTACCTACGCTCGACATTGAACCGGTGGTGTCGAGTACGAAAGCCATATCGATATCTTTGCGAATGGTCTGTGCAGTCGCAGATACATTCAGGACAGTGAAACCAAACAGACCCATGAAGTTGACCGGAACTTTGGATGTGGCGGAAACATCAATGGTGATCTGGCCCTGGTTGAAGGTGATGTTGGCTGTATTCAATGTGGGCACTGAATTCATATAGTTATTCGGGTAGTTGGCCGCAAAGAATTTGCTAGCTGCCGCTTGAGCATTGGCGATCTGCTCAGACTGGCTATTGCCTTGAACCACTGATCGTGCCGCTGCGATACTCGCAGCATCAACTGCCGCGTTCAACTTGGCCTTGATGATGTAACCCAAACCAGAATCCAGGGCCAGGCCAACCGATCCGATAAGCACAACCATGGCAATGCCGGTGACGATGGCAATTTGCCCTTTCATCTTTTTGATTTTTAATGTTTTCACGGTGTTCTCCCGCACGTAATCGGCGCTTTACATGACAGTCATGGCATCCAACGTGGGGCCGATTTGAGGAATCGTGATGCCAGTGCCAAAGGTGCGGCCACTGAAAACGGTCTGAAAGTTGTAGAAGACCTCCACGGCGTAGATCAAATCGCCATTGTTCAACTGGTTGGTCATCACGTTAGCGGTTGGCGCGCTGGGGCCGGGGCTGGGAATGTTCTGGCAGCTGCCATCGCTGGCCCAGGTGCCTGCAGAGGAGCCGCAGTTCCAGACTGAACTGGAGGGTGCGTAATGGTTCTGGTTATATCCTTGCGCCCAGCGGTACTGCTCGACGACGACGTTTCTGACCGCACCTTGCTGACTGACTCCCATGATCTTGGTGATGTAGATCATCCCGAAACTGGCCATGTTCAATGGTGGCGTCGAGGCGGTCAGGGCATTCATGATTTGTTGGTTGCTGTATTCCAGCGACGATCTGGCAGCGAGACTGGCACCCTCGCGGCTGACATTGATGACAATCAGCTTGGCCTGCATAGCTCGTGAAAAATCAAATACCGCCAATGCGAGCAGGAGCAATACTGGCAAGATCAAAGCAAATTCAATGGCCGCCAATCCGCAATTTTTTCGTTGGTGAGTATACGAAATCATGATGGGAAGGCCTCGTTGCGCATGGTGGCCCCAACCGTAAATGTGCCGGTGCCGCCAGAGAAGAAGTTACCGATCAATGCCGTGGTCAACGGCCAGCTGCAATTTAGCTGGAGGGTGACAATATCGCCTGCATTGCCAAACATGCCGGTGTTGTAGCTGCTGGCAGAGCCATATTGCTGAAAAGGGCCACCGTTCAAACTGACTGAAATCGTGGGGTTGACTTTGTTCCACAAGCCCATGGAGCTATCGTCCATTTTCTGGATGATGGCGCGATAACGCTGCTGATTGCTTGTGTTGGGATCGAGGTTTACTTGGCCGGTAATCGCATATCGAGCGCCTTCCCGAACGGCATATTGCATGGTCAGATCTGACCAGAAAAGCAGTCCAAACTCGATAATCCCGAAGATGAGCAGGAAGTATACCGGTGCAACGAGGGCAAACTCGACGACCGAAACCCCTTTTTGTTTTTTCATTTTTTTCTCCCAACGTTCCGGAAGAACATGCCACATGCTGGTTTGCACGGCACCTTGGTCAACTGTCGAGAAAGGCAGGCTGACTTTGTAACCAAATCCTAGTTCCGATTAGGATGAAATTTGTAAGGAATCATTGGTTCCTGCCGCTGAACGGTTTTCAACATCATTTGCTAATGGACGTAGATGGCTTCTGGCGGAAGCGGATGGCGCGGTTTCGCCTAAGATTGCCGGATTGGATTGGCAGAAATGATTGATCAGACGTTTTGGTTCAAGGCTAATTGGATGCGTTGTTGTTGTTCGGCGCTGAGGTTTGCGAGTGTCAGGGTGAGCTTGCCCAAGGCGGCATAGACATCGGCCAGTTGCGGATCGAGTGTATTCAAGGCGGTGTATTGACGCGCGACTGTTACGGCATCGCCGCGCATGACTGGTCCGGTGAGCGCTGCGGCAGGGCCTAGTCGATCGAGATTGGCAAGAGTGCCATCGATTAGTGGCCGCAAGGCGGGCCAGCTTACTTCTGGCGGTACGCCGGCTGCCGCCATGCTCTGCAATGCCGCCTGCATCAGCGCGACCAGTGCGTTGCAACCCAGCACGGCACCCGCGTGGTAGAGCGTTTTCTTTGTGGCGTCTATAGGAAAGCAATGGGCACCGATAGCGGTAAATAACGGTAGCAGCCGTGCAAGGGCAGGGGCATCACCCTCGTAGGCGCAATATGTTCCGGTAAAATCGACGATGGCCAATTCTGGGCGAGCAAAGGATTTGAGCGGGTGAATGCTGCCTGTATGCACGCCAGACGGGCTGAGTTGCGCCAGTAGCGCGCTGGAAAGCGCCCCGCTGCAATGAAAGACAATATCGCCTTTTCGCAAGACTTGGCAGGAAGCAAGGTGTTCGACGACGCCCGCAATGGCATCGTCGGGGGTGGCCAGCAGGGTCAAGTTGGCCGGTGGCAAATCAGGCCATTCGGTGCTTGTGCCGGCACCGATGAAGTCGCGTGCCATGGCGGTATTCTGCTTGCTGCGTCCCACGATGGCGCAAACCGTGACCAATCCGGCATCGTGCCACAGTCGCGCCAGCGTCTGACCAAGGCGGCCGGGGCCAATCAAATTAAGCGTGGGTGTTGTCATGGCAAATCTGAGATCTGGCGGGTGTCCGAAATAGGCAGGGTAGCAGGGCGGATGGTCAAGGGATCAATGCGTCGGGTTTCTTGGAGCATGGTCCTGGCTGCGCCGGGGATACAAAAAGGGGGCGGTTGATTCCGCCCCCTTGCAATCAAAGAATCGGCAAAGAGTGTTGTACCGCTTCGGCCAGTACCGTCAGCAAGCTTTCCGGCGCCAGGCCCAACCCCAGCAAAAGCAGGCAGTTGATCGAGAGCAGGAACCGGAAGTCAAAATTGGCTTCGATCGGTGCATGGCTTTCCGGTGCATCAAAGTACATGACCTTGACCACGCGCAGGTAGTAGAACGCGCCGATGAGCGAGCAGGCAACGGCAAAGATAGCGAGCCAGACCATGCCCATGCCGATCACCGCTTTCAATACGGCCAGTTTGGCAAAGAAGCCGACAAATACCGGAATGCCGGCCATCGAGAACATCACCATCAGCATCATCGCTGCGAACCAGGGGCTGCGTTTGGCCAAGCCTTTGAAGTCTGCAATCTGGTCCGATTCAAAACCCTTGCGTGACAGCAGCATGATCATGCCGAAGCCGGCTGCGGCGGTGAGCATGTAAGTCATGGCATAAAAGAAGCTGGCCGCATAGCCGACGGAGTTGCCGGACAACATGCCGAGCAGCAGAAAGCCCATGTGCGAGATGGTGGAGTAAGCCAACATGCGCTTGAGGCTGGTTTGGGCAATGGCAGCAACGTTACCCACAACCAGCGATAGTATGGCCAGCACCGTCAGCATGCTGCTCCAATCCGGCTGGAAGCCGGCCAGTGCTTCGGCCAGCAAACGGAACATAAAAGCAAAGGCAGCCAGCTTTGGGGCCGAGCCGATCAATTGAGTCAGTAGGGTTGGCGCGCCATCATAGACATCGGGTACCCACATATGGAAGGGAACGGCACCGAGCTTGAAGCCGATGCCGGTCACGATGAATACCAGTCCAAACAGGGCCAGCAGGTTGTTGGATTGCTGCGCGGCGATATGATGGGCGATCACGGTGATATCCAGCGAACTGGTGGCACCGTAGACCATCGACATGCCGTATAGCAGCAAGCCGGAAGCCAGCGCGCCCAGGACGAAATATTTCATCGCGGCTTCCGATGCCCGCACGGATTCGCGTTGCATGGCGACCAGCGTATAAAGCGAGAGCGACAACAGCTCCAGGCCCACATACAAGGTAACAAAGTTGGTGCTGGAAGCCATGACCATCATGCCGATCAGGGCAAACAGCGACAGGGTGAAGAGTTCACCTTTGAACAGGCCACGTGCCAGGGCATAGCCCCGGCCATAAATCAGCACCAGTTCCACCCCGAGCAGCATACCGAGCTTGGCCAGTTGCGACAGGGCATCGGCTACGAACATGCCGTTGAAGCCACTGCGCGCTGCCGGTTGCCACGTTTCTATCAGTAGTAAGGCCGAGCCTGCGATGGCTGCGAGCGTGAGTCCATAACTGATCTGCTTTTTCTCATCGCTGATAAATAGATCGGCCAACAAAATGAAGAGCGCAGCGCAGAGCAGAAAAATTTCCGGCGCGGCAATCCAGGGGTTCAGGGTTGTCCAGGTCATGTTCATGCCTTGTTGTATGTTTTGCGGCCAGGTCGTTTTACGCCCAATCCGCCCTAACTTAACTCGTCGCACCGGCGTAGGCCGGTGCCCAGTTATTCGATTGCCTGGATTCCAGCCTGCGCCGGAATGACGAACACATTTTTCATTAAACTAATCTCAGTGCGGCAGCTTGGTGGCTGCGGCCATTCGAATCAGGTCATTCACGGATTCATGCAGCACATCGCCAAACAGGCGCGGGTAAAGCCCCATGCCCAGCACGGTCACGGCCAACAAGGCCAGTACAATGAATTCGCGCATGTTGACATCTTTCAGCTCATCGACATGGGCATTGCCCACATCGCCGAAAATCACGCGCTTGACCATCCATAGCGTATAGGCCGCGCCAAATATCAGCGTGGAGCCAGCGGCAAAGGCGTACCAGAAGTTCACCTGTACTGCGCCGAGCACCACCATGAATTCGCCAACGAAGCCGGAGGTGCCAGGCAGGCCGGAGTTGGCCATGGCGAACATCACCATGAAGCTGGCAAAGATCGGCATACGATTGGCTACGCCGCCGTAATCGGCGATCTTGCGACTGTGGACACGGTCATACATCACGCCGATGCAGAAAAACATCGCGGCGGAAACAAAGCCGTGACTGATCATCTGGATAATCGCGCCTTCAACGGCGTACTGGTTGAGCTGACCGCCGGCAAACATGAAGAAGCCGAGTGTGACAAAGCCCATGTGCGAAATCGACGAATATGCCACCAGCTTTTTCATGTCGGTCTGAACCAGCGCCACCAGGCCGATATAGACCACGGCGACCAGCGACAAGGCGATGAAAATCCAGGCGTATTCGCGGCAAGCATCGGGCAGGATAGGCAGGGCAAATCGCAGGAAACCATATGCGCCGAGTTTCAGCGTAATTGCGGCCAGTATCATCGAACCGCCCGTTGGCGCTTCAACGTGAGCATCGGGCAGCCAGGTGTGCACCGGCCACATTGGCACTTTCACTGCAAAGGCGAAGAAGAAGGCGATCAGGATCAGTGCCTGTACCTGGAGTGGCAATTCGGTATGCACGAAGCTGGAGATTTCAAAGCTGCCGCCTGATTTCTGGTACAGGTAGATCAATGCGACCAGGGTGAGCAAGGAGCCGAGCAGGGTGTAGAGAAAGAACTTTATCGCGGCATACACCCGGCGCGGGCCGCCCCAGACGCCGATGATCAGGTACATCGGGATCAGCATCGCTTCAAAGAAGACATAGAACAGCATCGCATCAAGCGCAGCAAACGCACCGTTGATCAATCCTGCCATGATCAGGAATGCGGCCATGTATTGCGCCACGCGCTCGGTGATGACCTGCCAGCCAGCGACGACGACGGCCAGAGTAACAAAGCTGTTGAGCAGGATAAACCACATGGAAAGGCCATCAATGCCCAGGTGGTAGTTGATGTTGAGGCTGGCAATCCAGGGCCGCATTTCTTCGAATTGCGGGCCGCCATGCAGCGACTGGAAGCCTGTATAGAGCGGGAGCGTGACCAGAAAGCTGGCCACGGCACCCGCCAGCGCGAGCCAGCGAGCAAGTCTGGCGTTGTGATCGCCGCCAGTGGCCAGAACCAGAAGACCGGCCGCAATAGGGAGCCAGATTGCGAGGCTGAGAAGATGTTCCGTCATGTCAGATTCCGTGTTCAGTCATCAGCGCAGCAGGGCTGGCAAAATGCCACCCAGCCACCAGGAAAGCAGAATGATCGCACCAACGATCATGGCAAAAGCGTAGTGGTAGAGGTAACCCGTTTGCATCTTGCGGACCATACGCGAACCCAGTTCGACAAGCTTGGCCGAGCCATTGACCAGCAAGCCATCGATCAGGATGGTGTCACCCAATTTCCAGAACACGAGCCCGATACCACGACCCAAGGCGGCGAAGCCTTTGATGTAGAGATCATCCATGTAGTACTTGTTGTCGAGCAGGGTGTAGAGCGGCCCGGCAGCGCGACGCAACATCGATGGAATATCCGGGCGTTTCAGGTAGAAGAACCAGGAAAGGGCCACACCCGCCAGCGCCAATGCAAACGGTGCCGTCACGAACGCATGCAGACCCATTCCGGTGATGCCGCCCTGATGGTGGAATTCCTCTGCCAGTTGCGCCATGCCTTCATGGTTGTTGCCGACAGTAATCGCGTTGTGGAAGAAATCACCGAACAGCAGGGGTTTGATCTCGAAAGCGCCGATGAACAGTGAAGGGATCGCCAGCAATATCAACGGCAATGTCACCACCCACGGAGATTCGTGCGGCTTTTGCCCGTGCGCGAGGCCATGGTGATGATCGCTGGATTCTTCCTCGTTGGCATGGTCACCGTGATGATGTTTCTTGCCAAAGCGTTCTTCACCATGGAAAACGAGGAAATACATGCGGAACGAGTAGAACGCCGTGATGAACACACCAGCCATCACCGAGAAATAGGCAAACCCGGCCGCAGGCAGATGGCTGAAATGCACAGCTTCAATGATGGAATCCTTCGAGTAGAAACCCGACAGGAACGGTGTACCGATCAATGCCAGCGAACCGACCAGGGAGGTGATCCAGGTAATCGGCATGTATTTGCGCAGGCCACCCATGTTGCGAATGTCCTGGTCATGGTGCAGGCCCATGATCACCGACCCGGCAGCGAGGAACAGCAGTGCCTTGAAGAAGGCGTGCGTCATCAGGTGGAATACGCCGGCCTGATAGGCTGAAGCCCCCAGCGCCACCGTCATGTAACCAAGTTGCGACAGGGTAGAGTAGGCCACCACGCGCTTGATATCGTTCTGGATGACGCCCAGCAGGCCCATGAACAGTGCGGTGATCGAGCCGATGATCAGGATAAAGTTCAGCGCGGTATCGGTGAGTTCGAATAGTGGCGACATGCGGGCCACCATGAAGATACCGGCAGTGACCATGGTCGCTGCGTGGATCAGTGCTGAGATTGGTGTCGGGCCTTCCATGGAGTCGGGCAACCAGACATGCAACGGGAACTGCGCTGATTTACCCATGGCACCGATGAACAGCAGGATGCAGGTGACCGTCATCAGCGACCAGCTATGACCGGCAAAGAGTGTGATGGTCGCATTCTGCAGGGATGGCGCTTGCTTGAAGACTTCAGCGTAATCGAGCGAACCGAAGTGCGCCAGCACCAGACCGATGCCGAGCAGGAAACCGAAGTCGCCGACCCGGTTGATCAGGAAAGCCTTCATATTGGCAAAAATCGCGGTCGGACGCTTGAACCAGAAGCCAATCAGCAAGTAGGAAACCAGGCCAACAGCTTCCCAGCCAAAGAAGAGCTGGACGAAGTTGTTGCTCATTACCAGCATCAGCATCGAGAAGGTAAACAGCGAGATATAGCTGAAGAAGCGCGCGTAGCCTGGATCTTCATGCATATAGCCGATGGTGTAGACGTGGACCATCAAGGAAACGAAGGTCACGACGCACATCATCATTGCGGTCAGATTGTCGATCAGGAAGCCGACATTGAATTCCGCTCCGGCGACCGTCAGCCAGGTATAGACGCTTCCATTGAAGCTTTCTTCCCCGGCCAGCAGCGTTTTCAGGACATACATCGATAACAGGAAAGAAATACCGACGCCGGCAATGGTGATGCTATGCGCGGCGCGGCGGCTGATAGCCCAGCCGAAAAGACCTACGACCAAGGCACCCAGCAACGGTGCCAATGGAATTAGCAGATAGATGGTTTGCATGCTCATTCTTGGTTATCCCTTCAGGCTGTCCAGTTGTTCCACTTCGATGGAGCGCAAATTGCGGAACAGCACCACCAGGATGGCAAGGCCGATCGCCGATTCGGCCGCGGCCACGGTCAGGATGAAAAACACGAAGACTTGCCCGTGCAGATCGCCCAGAAACTGGGAAAACGCCACGAAGTTTGTGTTCACGGCAAGCAGCATCAGTTCGATGGCCATCAGCATGACGATCAGATTTTTCCGGTTCATGAAAATGCCGAAAACGCTGATCGCAAACAGGATGGCGCCCAGTGCAAGGTAATGGGTGAGCGTAAGCATCATGCATTCTCCCCGTTGTCGGGTTGTTCTATTTCGGCACTGGCCGGTTTTTCGCTGGCCATTTTCACCACGCGAACACGATCAGCCACCTTGACTGCAACCTGTTTGCCCGGGTTTTGATAGCGCGTGTTCTTGCGTTTGCGCAACGTGAGGGCAATCGCGGCGATCATGCCCACGAGCAGCAGCACGGCGGCAAGCTGGAATGGCAGGAAGTAATCGGTATAGATCAGGTGCCCCAAGGCCTTGGCGCTGTTGAAGCCTGCAGCAGGTTCAGCCAATTGCGCGCCGGGGATTTCAGCAAAGCGATGGGTGAGCACCAGTAGCATTTCGCCCAGCATGATCGCAGCAACCAAGCCTGCAATCGGAAAGAAACGCCAGAAGCCTTTGCGCAGCGATTCGAAATTGATATCGAGCATCATCACCACGAACAAGAACAGTACCATCACCGCGCCGATATAGATCAGTACCAGCGAAACAGCGAGGAACTCTGCCTTGATCAGCATCCATAGCATGGCGCCGGTAAAGAACGACAGCACGAGATACAGCGCCGCGTGCACAGGGTTTTTTGCCGTGACCACCCTTAACGCAGAGAGCACCAGGATGGCGGCAAACAGGTAGAAAAGAGCCAGTGTCATGTCATGTCCTCAGCGGTACTTGGCATCGGCAGCCTTGCGAGCGGCGATTTCGGCTTCGTATTTATCGCCCACCGCCAGCAGCATCGGTTTGGTGTAGTAAAGATCACCGCGTTTTTCACCGTGATATTCAAAAATATGCGTTTCCACAATGGCATCGACAGGACAGGCTTCCTCACAGAAACCGCAGAAGATGCACTTGGTCAGATCGATGTCATAACGCGAGGTGCGGCGGGTACCGTCTTCGCGCTGTTCGGATTCGATCGTGATCGCCATGGCCGGGCAAACCGCTTCGCACAGTTTGCAGGCAATGCAGCGCTCTTCGCCATTGGCATAGCGACGTTGAGCATGCAGGCCGCGGAAGCGTGGCGATAGCGGCGTTTTCTCTTCCGGGTACTGTATGGTGATTTTGCGAGCAAAGAAGTGCTTGCCGGTAACGGCCAAGCCTTGCATCAGTTCCCACAGCAGGAACGTTTTGAAATACTGCGTAATTTTCTCCATGTCAGCTCCGTTTTATTTCCAGATGGAGAAAGAGGTTTGCATCCAGCCGCCGATCACGACGATCCAGACCAGCGTAACCGGGATGAACACTTTCCAGCCCAAGCGCATCAACTGGTCATAGCGATAGCGCGGGAAGGTGGCGCGGAACCAGAGGAAGCAGAACAGCAAGAAAGCTACCTTGGCAACCCACCACAAGAACGATGCTGCACCCAAGACTGGCCAGCTCGCCGGGAAGGGAGACAGCCAGCCACCAAGGAACAGAACCGAGGCCATGGCTGAAACCAGGATCATGTTGGCATATTCAGCCAGGAAGAAAATCGCGAAGGTCATGCCGGAGTATTCGACCATATGACCGGCGACGATTTCCGATTCACCTTCAACGATATCAAACGGTGCCCGGTTGGTTTCCGCCACGCCGGAGATGAAATACACCACAAAGAACGGAGCCAGCGGGATCATGTTCCAGGAAAGGAAGGAGCCACCGGCGATGCCTTGACCCTGCTGTGCAACAATTTCGGTCAGGTTGAGACTGCCTGAAACCATCATGACGCCGATCAGGGCAAAGCCCATGGCCAACTCATACGAGATGACCTGTGCTGCGGCACGCATTGCGCCAAGGAAGGCATACTTCGAATTGGATGCCCAGCCGGCGATGATCACGCCATAGATGCCAAACGAGGTGATGGCCATCACGTACAACAAGCCAACATTCACGTCGGCGAGCACAAAGCCGGGATAGAACGGCACCACCGCCCAAGCGGCAAGTGCCGGGGTCAGTACCATGACTGGGGCAATGAAAAACAGCCCGGAGCTGGCAGCGGAGGGCGTGATGATTTCCTTCAGGATCAACTTGATGCCGTCAGCCACCGGCTGCAGCAATCCCCAAGGACCGACCCGGTTCGGACCGATGCGGATCTGCATGAATCCGATGACCTTGCGCTCTGCAAGGGTCAGATAGGCCACCGCACCCATCAGTGGCGCAACAACGCAAATAATCTTGAGCAAGGCCCAGCCGAGAATGGCAAGGTCATGCCCGAGATAACGCTCCATCAATTGGAGTGGCAATTGCAATAGTTCCATTATCTGATCCTCACGCACGGTTCACGGTGACCGGCGCAAACAGCTCGCCGAGACCGGTTGTCAGGGGGTGGGCAGCCGCAATACGGATGACATCATCGGCAAGGCGCGCATCAATCTCGACCTGCAACGTCGATTCTCCCGAGCTTTGCGCGACTACCGCCTCAGCGCCTGCCGGTAATCCGAGGCGAGTCAGCGTGGCGGCATTGGCATGCAGCTTGGGCGAGGCGGCATCGGCCGTGGCTTGCAAGCCATGGGCGCGGCGCGTCAAGGCATCGAGTTGGTAGATCGGCACTTCACCCAAACGTACCAGTCCGTGAGCGGTGTGCGGGGCGATTTGAACCGGAGCCGCCAGCGTATTGGACAGGCGCGTGGCAATGTCGCCAGCCAGCGCTTCATCGCGAATGGCTTCGGAGGTTTCATAGTCGAATCCACCCAGATTCAACAGATTGCCCAGTACGCGCAACACCTTCCAGGCCGGGCGGGTTTCACCCAGCGGCCGTACTACGCCGTTGAAGCTTTGCGCACGTCCTTCCATGCTGACGAAGGTGCCGGCCGTTTCGGTAAACGGTGCCACTGGCAGGATCACGTCGGCGTAGTCTTCCACGCCATCCATAAACGGATTCAGTGCCACAACGAATTCAGCGGCTTCCACTGCAGCGATGGCTTGCGCGCCGTTGTGGGCATCGAATTGCGGTTCGGCATGCAGCAGGACGTAGGCTTTCTTCGGTTTGGCGAATACATTGCCGCCGATCTCTGCGCCGATTAACTGCGCGCCTACCGAATTGGCCGCTTCGCTCATCACGCCGAGCTTGGCTCCAGTCATTTCCGCCAAGGCTGTTGCGGCGGCATAAAGTTCAGCATAACGGGGGTTGTGTGTTGCCAGGTTGCCGAGCAGAACGGCTGTTTTTTCTTTGCTGGCGAGACTGGTGGCAAGCGCCCGCGCCGCATCGGTAACTGCGATATTGGCAAGATCGATATGCGCCGGGACGGTCTTGCCGGAGATTTCGGCTACGGCTTTAATAACTGCCAGAACACCTTCAACCAGCTGATCTGGGCGTACGATCAGCTCACTCGCCAAAGCGGTCAGCAGATCATCGCCATGCGGATTGATTACCGAAAGGGCCATGCCAGTCTTGACCGATTGGCGCAGGCGTTGTGCCAGCAGCGGTTGCTCTTTGCGCAGCGTCGAACCGATGACCAGTACCGCTTCGTTCTGCGCCAGATCGGCAATGGATTGACCAAGCCAGGTGGCACCTTGCGTCTTGAGGCGGAAATCACTGGCGCGCAAACGGGTTTCGACTTGTTCGATGCCCAGACCTGCCATCAGTTTGCGCAGCAGGAAAAGCTCTTCCACCGTACTGCCCGGCGTGGCGACAGCGGCAACGTTATCGGCACCGTGCGCGGCGACAATGTCCTTGAGCTTGCTGGCAACCAGTTCCAGTGCGGTTTGCCAATCGGTTTCAACCAGGCGGCCATCCTTGCGGATTAGCGGCTTGGTGCCACGGGTGTCGGCATTCAGCGCTTCGTAGGAGAAACGATCGCGGTCGGAAAGCCAGCATTCATTGATGGCTTCATTTTCCAGTGGCAGAACGCGCATGACCTTATTGTTCTTGACCTGAACGATCAGGTTGGAGCCCAGCCCATCGTGCGGTGCAATTGATTTGCGACGAGAAAGCTCCCAGGTGCGGGCGCTGTAGCGGAACGGCTTGCTGGTGAGCGCGCCGACCGGGCAAAGGTCGATTACGTTGCCGGAGATTTCTGAATTCACTGTCTTGCCCAGGAAAGGCAGGACCTCGGTGAACTCGCCGCGATGTGCCATGCCCAATTCCTGGAAACCAGCGATTTCGTCGGTGAAACGCACGCAGCGGCTGCAGTGGATGCAACGCGTCATTTCCGTCGTAATTAGTGGTCCGAGATCCTTGTTGGCTACTACGCGCTTGTCTTCCTGATAGCGCGATGAACCACCTCCGTATCCGACCGACAAATCCTGCAACTGACATTCGCCGCCCTGGTCGCAGATCGGGCAATCCAGCGGGTGATTGATCAACAGAAATTCCATCACCCCCTTTTGCGCCTTGATGGCCATGTCGGAGTGGGTTTTGACCACCATGCCATTGGTCACCGGAGTGGCGCAGGCAGGCAGCGGTTTGGGGGCTTTTTCGACTTCGACTAGGCACATGCGGCAGTTCGCCGCGATGGACAGCTTCTTGTGGTAACAGAAATGCGGGATGTACACGCCAAGCGTGTGTGCCGCATCCATTACCGTGCTGCCCGGAGCAACCTGGGTCTTTTTTCCGTCGATTTCAATTTCCAGCATGATCGACTTTCCGTATCTCAGTGGCTGTCTTGGCCCGGCTTAGTAGCCGGGTACCAGACAACGCTTGTTTTCAATGTGGTATTCGAATTCGCTCTTGAAGTGCTTGAGCATGCCGCGCACTGGCAGTACCGCGGCATCGCCCAATGCACAGATCGTGCGTCCTGCAATGTTGTCGCCGATATTGGTCAGCAACTCCAGGTCTTCCGGACGGCCTTCGCCGTGCTCGATGCGGTGCACTATGCGATAAAGCCAGCCGGTGCCTTCGCGACAGGGCGTGCACTGGCCACACGATTCCTCGAAGTAGAAGTAGGACAGGCGTTCCAGCGCCTTCACCATGCAGACCGATTCATCCATCACGATCACTGCGCCGGAACCGAGCATGGAGCCCGCTTTGGCGATGGCATCGTAATCCATGGTGATGCCCATCATGATGTCGGCTGGAAGAATCGGGGCGGACGAGCCGCCGGGAATCACGGCCTTCAACTTTTTGCCGTCGCGCATGCCGCCAGCCATTTCCAGCAGTTCAGCGAATGGTGTGCCGAGCGGAATTTCATAATTGCCGGGGCGGTTGACATGACCGGATACGGAAAACAGCTTGGTACCGCCGTTGTTGGGTTTGCCCAGTTCGAGAAACTTTTGCGGTCCTTCCCGAATAATCCATGGCACCGAAGCAAAAGTTTCGGTGTTGTTGATGATGGTTGGCTTGCCATACAAACCGAAGGTGGCGGGGAAGGGCGGTTTGTAGCGCGGTTGGCCTTTCTTGCCTTCCAGTGATTCGAGCAGGGCCGATTCTTCGCCGCAAATATAAGCGCCGTAACCATGGTGGGCATGCAGCTGAAACGAGAAACCGCTGCCAAGGATGTTGTCGCCCAGGAATCCTGCAGCGCGCGCTTCTTCCAATGCCACTTCAAACAGTTCGTAGATTTCGAAAATCTCGCCGTGGATATAGTTGTAACCCACGGTGGCACCCGTAGCGTAAGCCGCGAGGATCATGCCCTCGATCAAGGCATGCGGGTTACTGGCGAGAATATCTTTGTCTTTGAATGTGCCTGGCTCGCCTTCGTCCGAGTTGCAGACCAGATATTTCTGGCCTACATAACCCTTGGGCAGGAAGGACCACTTCAAACCGGTAGGGAAGCCTGCACCGCCACGACCACGCAGGCCGGAGGCTTTGACTTCTTCAGTCACGCTTTCCGGTGTGCGGTTTTCACTCAGGATTTTTTTCAGTGCGCTGTAGCCACCGCGCTGCTGGTAGGCTGCGATGTGCCAGTGATCGGGCTGGTCAAACTCCACGCCCTCGAACACGACGCCTTTAACGTAGACAGTCATTTAGCCGAGCTCCGCAAGTTTTTTGTCGATGGCGTCCGGCGTCATGTGGCTGCACATCTTGTGATCGTTCACCAGCAGTACCGGTGCGGAACCACAGGCACCCATGCATTCGCCCTCCACCAGCGTGTACTTGCCATCCGCCGTGGTTTCACCAAAACCGATACCCAGCTTCTGTTTCAGGTATTCCGCCGTGCTCATCGCGCCGGAAAGCGCGCAGGGCAGGTTGGTGCAGACGGCGAGCTTATGCAGGCCGACCGGCTTCAGGTTGTACATGTTGTAGAACGAGGCGACTTCGTACACGGCGACTGGTGCCATACCGAGGTAGTCGGCCACTTCGGCAATCAGCTCGTTGGACAGCCAGCGGTGTTCGGTTTGGGCGATGCGCAGCGCGCCCATGACGGCTGAACGCTTGTGTTCAGCCGGGTACTTGGCAACTTCGCGGTCAATCAGCGTACACGCTGCCGCGGAGAGGAGTTTGGTATCAGACATCAGCGGTCAACCTCACCAAAAACGATATCCTGGGTGCCGATGACGGCGACCACGTCGGACAGCATGTGTCCGCGAGTCATTTCGTCCAGCGCGGAAAGATGGCAGAAGCCCGGCGCGCGAATTTTCATGCGGTAAGGCTTGTTGGCGCCATCGGAAACCATGTAGATGCCGAATTCACCCTTTGGGTGCTCAATATTTGCGTAGGCTTCGCCCTCGGGGACATGCATGCCTTCGGTAAAGAGTTTGAAGTGGTGAATCAGTTCTTCCATATTTGACTTCATCGCTTCACGCGACGGTGGCGCCACTTTCTTGTTCTCGGTAATGACCGGACCCGGATTATTGCGCAACCACGCTACACACTGCTTGATGATGCGGTTGGACTGGCGCAGTTCTTCCACGCGGACCAGATAGCGGTCATAGCAATCGCCGTTTTTGCCGATCGGGATATCGAAATCCAGCCGGTCATACACTTCATATGGTTGTTTCTTGCGAATGTCCCACTCGATACCTGAACCACGCAGCATGGGGCCAGTGAATCCTAGAGCCATGGCTCGTTCCGGACTGACAATGCCGATATCGACAGTGCGCTGTTTCCAGATACGGTTGTCGGTCAGCAAGGTTTCGTATTCGTCGATATGACCGGGGAAGCGGTTGGCGAAGTCCTCGATGTAGTCCAGCAGCGAGCCGTCGCGGTTGGCGTTCTGGCGATTGACTTCAGCCTTGTTGCGCAGTTTGGATTCCGTGTATTGCATCATACTATCCGGCAGATCGCGGTAAACGCCACCTGGCCGGTAATAGGCAGCATGCATGCGCGCACCTGAAACCGCTTCGTAGCAATCCATCAGGTCTTCACGCTCGCGGAAGCAATAGATAAACATGGTCATCGCGCCCAGGTCGATGCCGTGCGCGCCCAGCCACAACAAGTGACTGAGAATCCGGGTGATTTCATCGAACATCACGCGGATGTATTGCGCACGCAATGGCACTTCCAGTCCAAGCAACTTCTCCACTGCCAAGCAGTAGGCATGCTCGTTGGCCATGCTGGACATGTAGTCCAGACGATCCATATAGGGAAGGTTCTGCAGATAGGTCTTGGTTTCGGCCAGCTTTTCGGTGGCGCGGTGCAACAGCCCAATGTGCGGGTCGGCGCGTTCTACCACTTCACCGTCCATTTCCAGAATCAGTCGTAAAACACCGTGTGCAGCAGGATGTTGTGGCCCAAAATTGATTGAGTAATTACGGATTTCAGCGGTCACCGTATTGCTCCTCGCGAATGACGCGCGGAACAACTTCGCGCGGGTCGATGGTGACAGGTTGATAGACCACGCGGCCTTCAGTCTCGTCGTAACGCATTTCCACATACCCGGAGGTCGGGAAATCCTTGCGGAACGGGTGGCCGACAAAACCGTAGTCGGTCAGGATACGGCGCAAATCCGGGTGGCCGGTGAAGACGATACCAAAGAGATCATAGGCTTCGCGTTCAAACCAGTTCACGCCTGGCCATACTTCGTTGACCGAGACAACTTCCGGCGCATTGTCGTCTGGACAGAACACGCGAACGCGCAAGCGTATGTTGTGGGCGATAGAAAGCAGGTGGTAAACCGCGGCAAAGCGGCGGTCTTCCCAGTTGCCATCACCGTAGATGCTGTAGTCGATACCGCAGACATCGACGCAGGTTTCAAATCCGAGCAGGTCGCGCAATTTATAAGCGATGCTCAACCATGCGGAGGCTGGTACTACAAGTGTAATTTCGTCGAGCGCGAGCTTGAGCGAAACAATTTCCGGTTCGGAAAGTGCGCTCTGCAGGCGATCCATTAGATCTGAAATTCGACTGGCCATGCGTGTGCCTCAGTTGCGCGAAAGAAGGCGACCAGGAACGCCACTGCGGGCGATCGTATTGGTACGCTTGATCTTGTTCTGGAGCTGGATAAATCCGTAGAGCAGAGCTTCTGCAGTTGGCGGACAGCCCGGCACGTAGATATCTACGGGGACAATGCGATCGCAACCGCGTACCACGGAGTAGGAATAGTGATAGTAGCCACCACCGTTGGCGCAGGAGCCCATGGAAATCACCCAGCGCGGTTCGGGCATCTGGTCGTAGACCTTGCGCAAGGCGGGCGCCATTTTGTTGCACAACGTGCCGGCCACAATCATCAGGTCGGATTGGCGCGGGCTCGGACGGAAAAAGCTGCCGAAACGATCCAGGTCGTAACGGGCGGCACCGACGTGCATCATTTCTACGGCGCAACAAGCCAAGCCGAAAGTCATAGGCCATAGCGAAGATGTTCGAGTCAGATTGATGACGGAGTCGACTGTTGTGGTAATAAAACCACTCTGTTCAAGGTTTTGTTCACCCATTATTCCCACTCCAGCGCGCCTTTCTTCCATTCATAAACAAACCCGACCACCAGAATGGCAAGGAAAATCATCATGGAAATAAAACCGAAAAGACCGATCTCTTTCAATACCAATGCCCATGGCACCAAGAAAGCAACTTCCAGATCGAAAAGAATAAAAAGAATGGCAACGAGGTAATAACGCACATCGAATTGCATGCGGGCGTCATCAAATGGTTCAAAACCACACTCGTAGGGAGAACGTTTTTCTGTGTCAGGACGAATAGTCCCCAAGAATTTCCCGACGCCCCAGCCCATGGCCATGGGCGCAATTCCTACCAGAGCGCCAACGACAAGGAATAAAAGAACGGGGAGATAGTTTTGCAGCATGATGTCTCCAGTCCGGTTGAAAAAGGACAAAACGTGGCAGTGAATAATTCTTATTATTGTCGTGTGTCACAATAAACGCCGGGTTTCCCCAGCGCTATTGTAGTACTTGTTTTATGGTGCCGACAGTGAGACTCGAACTCACACAGCCTGTGGCCACTACCCCCTCAAGATAGCGTGTCTACCAATTTCACCATGTCGGCGTATTGCATGGATATTGCACTT
>JARLJJ010000323.1 GCA_031291275.1 Formivibrio sp. | reverse complement strand
GCGACTGATCCTGAAGAAGCTGCAGCTTCTTTGTGCCCTATTTCTGGCTTGGCTTTGCCCGCAACTGGATGGAATACAAACCGCCATGCCGGATAAAACCGGCTTGGCAGCTTGAAAAGTGAATTGTTCAGACCCGACTATTTATTCCCAGAATCCGCCCTTCGTATATGCATCATCGGGAATCAACCAGTGGTTGTTGCCGTCTGCATCTGATTTGCTTTGCGAACAGTAAAAATTGAGGTGGGGAGCTCTAATGGCACCAGTTTTCATTTGCTGATGATGAAAAAATTCAGGCTGTTTATTTTGGTTAAGTCCAGTCATTTCACTGTCGGATGGGGATTTTTCATTTTCCATGTTTTCACTTCCAAAGTTGTTATCTGAATAAGTTAGACCGGTTAAGTTGTTGGGGACGATTTTATCCAAAGCGGTTGTTTATTTATTTTTTCGTGTATTCACAGCATGTGCAACCGCTGCTGCGTGATTACCGGTCATATCCATTTCCATGCAGGATGCGATGCATTATTTTTAATTTCCAGCCCATAAAATGTTTGAATTTTTATAGAACAGCTTCTGGCTGATTTGAAACCAAACATTTGAGTGGCGTATGCAATAAAGTTTTCCAAGTGCAAATTTGCCAAAAAGAACTTGATAGAACAATGGTTTAATAAAGTTTATATAAATTTTAAGTAATTTTTATGGCGGTAATTATTTTTAAGTTGTTGGTAGGCCGTTGAAAGTCAAATGCGTGACGCACGGATGCAATTTCGTCATGCATACGTTATTTGTGATTTTTTCCGGCCGGGTACAATGACCACATCGCTGCTCAAAGGTGAAAAGAGTGTGAGGTCGGACGGTTTTGGGCAGCGTGTCGATCAGCTTTCAATTGCAGTTGGTGCGACTCGGTGACTTCGACCTTGGCCCGTGCTTGTGTCAATGGTGCCGGCAGTGACACAGATGACGGTATTTAATACGTGTTTTGTCCATAAGTGCTGGCCCACGAGAGAGTTCGGTCAAAAATTCCAGCATTTGCTCACGATGGCAAAGCTCTTCGCCATTGACTAGCGGGGGGCTGGCGGCTATCTTGCACTGCTTTGATGAAGGGAGCGCAGGCCCATGGCAAAAGCTGCCAAAATGCCGGATAACTTTGAAGCTGGCCTCGCTGAGCTGGAAAGCCTGATCGCTGCGCTGGAATCGGGCAATGCGCCACTCGAAGATGCGCTGGCACGTTATCAGCGCGGGATCGAGTTAATGCGTTATTGTGAAAGCAAACTGGCCGATGCAGAGCAGCGAATTCGCGTGCTGGAAGGCAACGAATTGAAACCATTTAATTCCGAAGAGAAAGCCTGATGACCATGCCTGATTTCAAAACCTGGGCAAAATCGATCCAGGATTGTGTTGAAGTCACACTGGGTGAAGTGTTGCCTCCTGCGAGCCATCAGCCTGTGCAATTGCATGAGGCTATGCGTTATGCCGTGCTCGATGGCGGCAAACGCGTTCGTCCCTTGCTCGTTTTTGCTGCGGGAGAAATTGTGGGCGCGAGTCCGGAGCGCTTGCAGTATGCCGCGTGCGCGGTCGAAATGATCCATGCTTATTCGCTGGTGCACGATGATATGCCTGCGATGGACAACGATGTGCTGCGCCGCGGCAAAGCCACTGTTCATGTGGCCTATGGTGAAGCCACCGCATTGCTGGCCGGGGATGCCCTGCAAACGGCCGCATTCGATGTGCTCTCTGGCCGATTGCTGGCTGATAATCCAGCTGACCAGTTGCGCATGGTGAATATTCTGGCGCGTGCCTCCGGCAGCTTTGGTATGTGCGGCGGTCAGGGTATCGATCTCTACAGCGTTGGCCAGGCATTGAGCCTGCCCGAACTTGAGATGATGCACATTCTGAAAACAGGGGCGTTGATTCGTTCATCGGTATTGCTGGGCTCGTTCTGTGGCAAGCCACTGGATGATGCTGAGCGCGATGGCCTCGACCACTTCGCCAAGTGCATCGGCCTGGCCTTCCAGGTGGTCGATGATATCCTCGACTGCGAAGCCGATTCCGCTACTCTGGGTAAAACAGCTGGCAAAGACGCCGCCAACAACAAACCCACCTATGTTTCTCATCTGGGCCTTACAGAAGCCCGTCGTCGTGCCGCTGCGCTAAAGGCTGATGCGCTGGAGGCCTTGGCACCGTTTGGCGCACGCGCTCAAAGACTGAAGGAAATCGCGGACTTCATCGTGGAGCGCCGCAGCTGATCATGACTTTTCCCCTGCTTGAAACAATCAATAGTCCGGCTGATCTGAAATCGCTGGAACGCCGGCAATTGCCGCAACTCGCGCAGGAATTGCGCGATTACCTGCTGGAGGCGGTCAGCCAGACTGGCGGGCATTTGGCCTCGAACCTGGGGGCGGTAGAGCTGACCATTGCGTTGCACTATGTGTTCGATACCCCGAAGGACAAACTGGTCTGGGATGTGGGCCATCAGAGCTATCCGCACAAGGTGCTGACGGGCCGGCGCGGCCGAATGAATACCATGCGCAAGAAAGGCGGACTGGCCGGTTTCCCAAAGCGTGAAGAGAGTGAATATGACGCTTTTGGCGTAGGTCATTCCAGCACGTCTATCAGCGCTGCGCAGGGCATGGCCGAAGCTTTCAAGTTAATGGGTAGCCCGCATCGTGCGATTGCCATTATTGGCGATGGTGCAATGACTGCCGGTCAGGCGTTCGAGGGGCTCAATAATGCAGGCGACAGTGATGTTGATCTGCTGGTCATCCTGAATGACAACGAAATGTCGATCTCGCCCAATGTCGGCGGGTTGAGCAACTACCTTGCCCGTGTGCTTTCCGGCGAGTTTTACAACAAGGTACGCAAGTCCGGCAGCTATGTGCTGGATGCGATTCCTTCGATCCGCGAGCTGGCGAAAAAAACTGAAGAGCATGTCAAGGGTATGTTGACCCCGGGTATCCTGTTTGAGGAGTTCGGTTTCAACTATATCGGGCCAATCGATGGTCATAACCTCGATACACTGGTTGCAACGCTTTCAAATATCAAGAAACTCAAAGGTCCGCAGTTTCTGCATGTCGCCACCCGCAAGGGCGAAGGTTACAAGCTGGCCGTGGCCGATCCGGTCAAGTACCACGCGGTGACCCCGTTTGAGCCGGAAAACGGCATGGAAAGCAAAGCGGCCAAGCTGACCTATACCAAGATTTTTGGTGATTGGCTGTGTGATATGGCGGCGCAAGATAGCCGGCTGGTGGCTATTACCCCGGCGATGCGCGAAGGCTCGGGACTGGTACGTTTTGCCAAGGAATACCCAAAGCGTTATTTCGATGCCGGCATCGCCGAGCAACACGCGGTGACGTTTGCTGCCGGGCTGGCTTGTGAGGGGCTGAAGCCAGTCGTGGCGATTTACTCCACCTTCCTGCAGCGTGCATATGATCAATTGATCCACGACGTTGCGCTGCAAAATCTGCCAGTGGTGTTTGCAATCGACCGGGGGGGGCTGGTTGGCGCCGATGGTCCGACGCATGCTGGTGCCTATGATCTGTCTTTCCTGCGCTGTATTCCCAATATGGCAGTACTGACACCGGCCGATGAAAATGAATGTCGCCAATTGTTGTTCACAGCGTTCCTTCATGATGGACCTGCGGCCGTACGCTATCCTCGTGGTGGCGGGCCGGGTGTGGCTTTGGAAACGCACATGCAGGCAGTCCCTTTTGGTAAAGGAGAAATTCGCCGCAAAGGGCAGGGCGGAGCTATGTTGGTGTTTGGAACCCCGCTCGCTGCAGCGCTAAAAGTGGCGCAAGCACTTGATTTGACTGTTGCCAACATGCGCTTTGTCAAACCATTGGACGAAGCACTTGTGTTGGAATTGGCGCAATCCCATGATTGGCTGGTGACCATAGAGGAAAATGCCGTAATGGGTGGTGCAGGTTCGGCGGTGCTGGAATGCCTTTCTGCTCATGGTGTCATTAAACCTGTATTGCAGCTAGGTTTGCCAGATCGGTACGTTGATCATGGCGAGCAAGTTGAACTGTGGGCCGAATGCGGGCTGGATGCCGCAGGTATCGAGAGTGCGATCAAAGTCCGCTTTGGATAATCCAAGATAAGCAAATAAGCGGAAAACAAGATACCCGGCCGAGCGCCGGGTTTTTTTATCTATGCCTGTACTGGCCAGAGGTATGCATAAGTCGTGATGTGGATGCTCCCTACTTATCCCGGTTTGCTGGGTATGGCGATGTGCGTGCGCTGTGGATAAGCAGCTTAACTGTATGAGCTGACAGTGTAATTTTTGGCTGCCTAAATTATGGGCATTGATCTTGATATTTCCACATGAATGATTAGCGCTTGTGTGGGTTGCCTGTGGGTAACTGGTGTAACCCATTGTCGGATAAGGGTTATCATCTTGCTGCTTAAATATTCCGCAGTAGGAAATTCTGCTAGAATTCGCCGCCTCGCCTTAGGATTGATGCCCAATGACCCGTTTTACCCCTGAATTGCTTTTGCCCGCCGGTACGCTCGACAAGATGCGCGCTGCCTACGATTTTGGTGCCGATGCCGTCTATGCTGGCCAGCCGCGCTACAGCCTGCGGGCGCGCAACAACGAATTCAAGCTGGAGCAGTTGCAGACGGGTATTGCGGAAGCACATGCGTGGGGGAAGAAATTCTACGTGGCATCCAACTTGTTGCCGCACAACGCCAAGGTTAAAACCTATCTCGACGATATGGCGCCAGTGATTGCCATGCAACCTGATGCCCTGATCATGGCTGATCCGGGGCTAATCATGATGGTGCGCGAGAAATGGCCCGAGATGCCGATTCATCTGTCGGTGCAAGCCAATACTGTGAACTATGCCAGCGTGAAATTCTGGCAGACGATGGGCGTGAGTCGCATCATTCTGTCGCGCGAGTTGTCGATCGACGAGATCGCTGAAATTCGCCAGGAATGCCCGGATATGGAAATCGAGGTGTTCGTACATGGCGCGCTGTGCATCGCGTATTCTGGGCGCTGCCTGCTTTCCGGCTATTTCAATCATCGTGATCCGAATCAAGGTACCTGCACCAATGCTTGCCGCTGGGATTACAAGGTTCATGGCGCGACGGAAGATCAGGCGGGCGATGTGCAGGTAATCCAGTTCGATTTCAACAAGGCGATGGAGGACGGCAACGAGCAGTTCGCTGCCTGTGGCGGGGCCGAGCGCCATCCGCTGGCCGATCGCACCTATTTGATCGAGGACACCACCCGCCCGGGCGAGATGATGCCGATCATGGAGGACGAACACGGCACCTACATCATGAATTCCAAGGATCTGCGTGCGGTGCAGCATGTGGAAAAGCTGGCGCAGATCGGTGTGGATTCGCTCAAGATTGAAGGTCGTACCAAGTCGCTATATTACGTGGCGCGTACAGCGCAGACCTATCGCCGGGCTATTGACGATGCCGTGGCTGGGCGCCCCTTCAATCCGGCCTTGCTGGCCGATCTGGATGGCTTGGCCAATCGTGGTTATACGGAAGGCTTCCTGCAGCGCCACAGCACGCACGAATACCAGAATTATCTTGAAGGTCATTCGATTGCCAAACGCAGCCAGTTTGTAGGTGAAGTCTTACGAATCGAAAATGGTTGGGCCGACATCGAAGTGAAAAACCATTTTGCAGTGGGTGATCAGCTGGAAATCATTCACCCGAGCGGTAACAGAATCATCGAGCTGGCACAGATGCGCGGTAAGCAAGGCGAGCCGGTCAGTGTGGCGGCCGGTAATGGTGTCAAAGTGTCGATTCCACTGGAAGCCGGTATGGAGAAAGCGCTGATCGCTCGCCTGTTTTGATCAAGGTGTGCGGGCCAGTATCCAGCAATCCACCCGCGCAGCACCGGCCTGTTTGAGTGCACGTGCCGCTGCATCCAGGCTGGCGCCCGTAGTCATCACATCATCAACCAGTGCAATACGCTGTCCGCTCAGATCGCCACGGGCAACAAACGCCTTACGCATGTTGCGATGACGGGCTTTTTCGCTTAGCCGGGCCTGATGTTCAGTATCGCGTGTGCGCTGTAGCAGTGTGTGTTCAAGCGGGAGACTCAGGCTTCTGACCAACGGTTTGGCAATTTCCAGAGCTTGGTTAAAACCGCGTTCTTTTAGCCGCTGTGCATGCAATGGCAAGGGGATCAGTAGATCAGGGCGCGGCACTTGTTGCAGTGTGGGTAGCATCAGCCGGGCAAGCGCAGGGAACAATGACCAGCGTGCGCCAAATTTGGCGGCTGGGATCAATTGAGCCAGTACGCCGTGGTACAGAAACGCGGCATGGGTACTGTCAAAATGCGGCGGGGTTTTCAGACAGTTGCCGCACAATCCGCCATCCAGTGTGGGGAGCGCGCAACATGGACAGTGCAGGGGCGGCAGCCAGGGTAAATTACTGCAGCAAGGCTGGCACAGGGCATCGTGCCCACTGTCGGTGCTGCACAGCACGCATACCGCTGGTGGGATGTTGTTCAAAAATAAATTAATAAAATTTGACAAGTCAGTGCTCCGCACACAAAATCCATCCTGTTTATTCATTGCAGGATAGTCCAAGTGAATCAGCCGCAAACCATTTCTCTCAGACGCAAGACGCCGCATCCGCAATCGAGCCAGTGGAGTCGCGCAGAAATTGCTGCACTTTATGATCTGCCGTTCAACGATTTGCTATTTGCAGCGCAGGAAGTGCACCGTGAGCATTTCGATGCCAACAAGGTTCAGCTCTCTACCCTGCTATCGATCAAGACCGGTGGCTGTTCGGAAGACTGCGGTTATTGTTCGCAGTCCCATCATCACGAGGGCGCCAAGGCCAAGCTGGAAGGGCTGGAAATGCTCAGCGTCCCGGAGGTACTGGCCGCGGCGAAAGTGGCCAAGGAAAACGGCGCTTCACGTTTCTGCATGGGTGCGGCTTGGCGCGGCCCCAAAAAGAAGCACATCGACGAATTGAAACAGATGGTTATTGGCGTGAAGGCGTTGGGCATGGAAACATGTGCCACGCTGGGTATTCTGCTTGATGGTCAAGCTGAGGACCTCAAGGCCGCAGGGTTGGATTATTACAACCATAATCTGGATACCTCGCCGGAAAAGTATGACGATATAGTGACCACGCACAGTTACGATGATCGGCTCGAAACCTTGGGCAAGGTACGCCAAGCCGGTCTTTCCGTGTGCTGTGGCGGCATTATCGGCATGGGCGAGGTGCGTGAAGATCGCGTGGGGTTGATTCAGCAACTGGCCAATCTGGAACCCCAACCAGAATCAGTGCCTATCAATAGCCTGGTTCCGATTGAAGGTACGCCGCTGGAAGGTGTTGATCCGCTGGATTGGACTGAATTCGTACGTACAATTGCAGTGGCACGTATTACTTTGCCAAAATCGTATGTGCGTCTTTCTGCCGGGCGCGGCGAGATGCCGGAAGCGATGCAGGCGTTGTGTTTCCTTGCTGGTGCCAATTCAATTTTTTACGGCGACAAGTTGTTGACCACTGGTAATCCAGAGGTTGAGCGTGACAAGGCGCTTTTTGCCAAGCTGGATTTGCAGCCGTTGTAACCCAAAACCGGAGCGAGTCTCCGGTTTTTTTGTGCCCTAAGCTTGCCCCCGATTTTTACTTCGTTGAGAATTACTATTATCTTCGACGTAAAATTTGCCACTTATTCTGATCCTTTTATGAATCAATCTTCTTCTGCCACTGTCGTGGATCTTGACTACACCAGCCAATTGCCGATTTCAGCCTATTTTGACGAGGTTCTTTATCGAGCCGAGTTGGATTGCTTGTTCAACAAGGGCCCAAGATATCTGGGCCACGAGCAAATGGTGCCCAATGCCGGCGATTATCATGTGCTGGAAAAAAGTGATGGCGCGCGTTATCTGAAGCATGCCGAAGATGGCGTGCACGTGTTTTCCAATGTCTGTCGACATCGCCAGGCAATGATGCTGGAAGGGCGCGGGAACGCGAGGCATACCATCTGCCCAGTGCACCGCTGGGGCTATGATGCCCATGGACAATTATTGGGCGCGCCGCGTTTCAAGCAAAATCCCTGCCTTAATCTGCCGGAAACGCCGTTGAAGCACTGGAACGGCATGTTGTTCGAGGCCGGGCGCGATATCGAGGCAGACCTGAAAGATCTGGGCGTGGCCAAGGATCTCGATTTTTCTGCATACCAATTCCATAGCGTGGAAGTAGAGCATTACCAAGGTAACTGGAAAACGTTTATCGAGGTCTACCTTGAGGATTACCACGTTGATCCGTTTCATCCTGGCTTGGGGAATTTTGTCGATTGTGCCGATCTGGCCTGGCAATTCGGTGACTGGTATTCGGTGCAGACCGTCGGCATAAACCGTGGATTGTCTCGGCCGGGCAGCGAGGCTTATGCTCAGTTGCACGACGCCGCGCTCAAAGTATCGGCAGGAAGGGCACCTCGATTTGGCGCTATCTGGCTGACCTATTATCCGAACATCATGGTCGAGTGGTATCCGCATACCTTGGTGATTTCGACCATCATTCCCGATGGTGTGCGCAGCTATCGCAACATCATTGAGTTCTACTATCAGCGTGAAATCTTTGAATCGTGCCCAGAGTTCATTGTGGCAGAGCAGGCAGCGTATCGCGAAACGGCTGTTGAAGATGCCGAGATCATTCGATGCATGGAGGCTGGCCGAGCCGCTTTGTTTGCCACGGGGCGAAATGAGGTTGGACCGTACCAGAGCCCAATGGAAGACGGAATGCGGCATTTTCATCAATTTCTACGCAGAGAACTCGCTGTCTATCTGTAATCTGCGCGTAGAATGCATCCGGCATATAACTCTCCGGGCGGCATGCAAGCCGTCAATTTTTTGTCAGGATGTTCACATGTTTGCCCGTTTGCGCGATTCCGGTCCGTTCTGGATGGTGGTTTCCTGTTTTAGTTTTTCCACCATGGGTGTTTTCGTCAAACTGGGCAGTAGCAGCTTTACCACCGCGGAACTGATGTTTTACCGGGCATTGATTGCGCTGTTGCTATTGCTGGTGATCGTACGCCCCAAAAAACAAGCATTGCAGGTGACTGGCCCTATCTTGCAACGGCACTTCTTACGTAGCATGTGCGGTGCCATATCCATGATGATGGGCACGTATGCCATGGCGCATATGCCGCTGCCAACGGCGGTGACTTTGCAGAACACATCCCCGCTATTCCTGATGCTGATGATTACCATTTTGCATCGAACCCTTCCTCAGCGTTTACAGGCGTTTTCGATTGTATTGGGCTTTAGTGGTGTCATCCTGCTGTTGCGGCCGACGCTTTCTTCGGATTCCTGGTTTGCCGGTGCGATGGGCCTGTTGTCCGGTTTCTTTACCGCGGGGTCCATGTTCAATATCCGTGAGCTAAGCAAATATGGTGAACCTGAGTGGCGAACCGTGTTCTATTTCTTGTTGACCAGTACAGTGATGTCAGGTATCTGGATACTGATCCAGCCCTATGCTATGGCTCCACTGAATTGGGTTAATTTGGGTCTTATTCTGGCGATGGGCATAGGCGCAAGTGCTGGTCAGATGACGATTACCCGTGCCTATAGCAAAGGGAAATCCATGGTGGTTGCCAGCCTTAGCTATCTGACGGTGGCATTTACTTCTTTCTATGGCGTGATCATCTGGAATAACCAACTGCCCTGGATGAGTTATGCCGCGATGCTGCTGATTGCGGTCGCCGGGATACTCTCCGCTATGCGAGCCGGGCGAAACTGAGGCGAAGCAGATACATTCCGGCCCAGTAGAAAAGATGTTGCTTTGGCATGTGGGTGTGCTGGGCTAGAATCGGTGCTCTGAACAAGGAAAGGCGTTCTCCCCATGCGTTTTCTGATCAGCAACGACGATGGTTATTTTGCACCTGGCATCGCCACGCTGGCGCTGGCTTTAGGCGATGAAGGGGAAGTGTTAGTATGCGCCCCGGAAAGCGACCGTAGTGGCGCCAGTAATTCGCTGACATTGGACCGACCGCTGACTGTGCGTACTGCGCCCAATGGTTTTCTGTATGTAAATGGCACCCCAACGGATTGCGTGCACTTGGCCGCGACTGGTTTAATGCCGCAATTGCCTGATATGGTGGTTTGCGGGATCAATCATGGTGCCAATATGGGTGACGACACCATTTACTCAGGCACGGTGGCAGCAGCAACCGAAGGTTTTTTACTGGGCGCAACGGCCATTGCAATATCACTGGCTTCGCGCTCACCGCAGCATTTCGAAACGGCGGCCATGGTAGCTCGTGATCTTGTTCGCCGCGTGAAGCGGTCCGTTTTCCCCAGTGCTATTTTGCTCAACGTCAATGTGCCTGATCTCCCTTTTGAAGAGATCAAGGGCTTGCGTGTGACGCGGCTGGGCCGTCGCCATAAGTCTGCCCCCGTAGTCCGCAGCGAAAATCCGCGTGGTGATACCATCTGGTGGGTGGGTGCAGCTGGCGTTGCGGCTGATGCCGGGGAAGATACTGATTTTTTTGCTGTGGCGAACGGGTATGTCTCTGTTACGCCACTTTCCATTGATCTGACTGCGTATCCGCAACTGGAATTAATTTCCTCATGGCTATCCGACTGAACCAAAACGCCATTGATGGTATTGGCATGACGTCTGCACGCACCCGGACCCGGTTGGTTGAACGTTTGCGTGCTCAGGGAGTCAAGGATGAAACCGTGCTGGCTGTGATGGGCCAGATTCCACGACATGTTTTTGTTGACCAAGCGCTTGCGCACAAGGCGTATGACGATACCTCGCTGCCGATCGGGTTGGGGCAAACTATCTCGCAGCCCTATATCGTTGCGCGGATGAGCGAGTTGGCCAATGCAGTACCGCATCATGACCGCGTGCTGGAAATCGGGACTGGTTGTGGTTATCAGACCGCGGTGCTGGCGCAGTTGTTCAAGACCGTTTATTCGGTGGAACGTCTTGGCGGCTTGTACAAAGCTGCACGCGAAAGACTGGCTTCTCTCGGCGTGCACAATGCGCGGTTACGATATATGGATGGTAGTCACGGTTTGGCGGAAGGTGCGCCTTATGATGCGATCATCATTACGGCTGCTGCCCCCATTACCCCGCAAGATATGTTGCCGCAATTGGCACTCGGTGGGAGACTGATTTTCCCGGTCGGTCAGGAAGATCAGGAGCTGCGCATGATAGTGGCTACGCTGGATGGCTTGGTTGAAAGTCGTCTCGAGAAAGTTAAATTTGTCCCGTTGCTGCCAGGCATTTCCTGAGTGGTGCGTCTTTTACCTCAAGGAGAAACCGTGTGAGTCGGTTCCAGTACAGCCTAATAATTTTATTGTTGCTTGCCGGGTGCGCTGCGCAACAACCGGCACCCATCGTTGAACGTGCATTGTCCGGACCCAAGTCCTCCCAGATACCTACCGCGCAAACAACTGTTGCCAAGCCTTTGGCTGAGCCCGCATCCGGGACTTATGTCGTTAAGAAAGGCGATACGCTTTATCACATTGCACTGGACCACGGTCTTGCTTATCGCGATTTGGCGGGCTGGAATAATCTGAATGACAACTTTGACATCAAGGTTGATCAAACCCTGCGTTTAACGGCTCCGGATACACCTGATGGCGTAGAAGTGCGGCCGCTTCAAGATATTCCATCCGTAGTTCCAGCATCTTCTGTTGCTGCCCCTGCTTCTGTCGGTGTGCGTGCTTATCCGAAAGCGTTGAAACTACCCTATGGCTCGCAGACAGCAGAGGCGATTGGCAAACAAGCGGAAGGCCCGGTTGTTGCTTACAAGGCAGCAGAGTTGAATCAAACGATTGCAGCGAGTTCACCCAAGACGATTAGCAGTAAGCCCTCGGCTGTAATAATGTCAACTCCTGATAAAACAAATAATAAAGAACAAGTTGCAGCGAATAGTTCGGATGAAAATGTCATTAATTGGATGCCGCCGACTGCAGGAAAATTACTTAAACCTTATACGGAAGATGATAAAGGGGTTGATTTTTCAGGAAAGATGGGGCAGCCTGTGCTTGCTGCTGGATCTGGAAAAGTGGTGTATGCCGGTTCAGGGCTGCGTGGTTACGGGAAAATGGTGATTATCAAACACAATAGTGCCTATCTTTCCGCCTATGCACATAACAGCAAGCTACTGGTTAAAGAGGGGGATGCAGTCAAGCGAGGTGAGAAGATCGCCGAAATGGGTAATTCCGACACTGACCAGGTTAAGCTGCATTTCGAAATCCGTAAATTTGGCAAGCCGGTCGATCCTACGAAATTCATCACGGCAGATAAATCATGAATGAACAGAGTGAAACGCTGGACGATGATCTCCTGGATGCAGAAGGAGATGGTGAGCTGGAAGATGCTGAAGCAGAGGCGGAGCAGGATGTTGAGCTGGTGGCCGCGGAAGAAAGCAGTGCTGTGGCTGGCGATTCGAGTGGGGATGTTACACAGATTTATCTCAATGAAATTGGTCAAAGCAAGCTGCTGACTCCTGATGAAGAACGCGCATTGTCGCGGCGTGTGGTACAGGGGGATTTCAAAGCCCGGCAGAAGATGATTGAGCATAACTTGCGGCTCGTTGTGAATATCGCCAAGCATTACATCAACCGTGGCATGACCCTCCTTGATCTGATCGAGGAAGGCAATATTGGTTTGATGCATGCATTGGAAAAGTTCGATCCCGAGCGTGGTTTTCGTTTTTCAACTTATGCTACTTGGTGGATTCGACAAAGTATTGAACGTTCGATCATGAATCAGTCACGCACTATCCGTTTGCCGGTTCATGTGATCAAGGAACTCAATGTCTACCTGCGTGCGCAGCGTCATTTGGAAGCGCATAACGGGCAGGAACCGACGGTTGAAGACATTGCCTTTATGGTTGGCAAGGATGTTGAAGATGTGCGCCGGGTGATGAGCCTGAATGAGCGAGTTGCTTCGCTTGATGCACCGTTGGATATCGACCCCATGCTGACGATTGGTGAATCCATTCCGGATGATCAGCATGATGGCCCGGAAACCATACTGCAGAATGCCGAGATCGAACGTTACGTGCACGAATGGCTCAAACAGTTATCAGACAAGCAGCGCATGGTGATCGAGCGTCGTTATGGTCTGAATGGCTATGAAGTGTGTACCCTGGAAGATCTTGCTGAGAGTTTGAATTTGACCCGTGAGCGTGTTCGGCAGATTCAGATTGAAGCGCTGGAACAGTTGCGCAGAATCCTGAGGCGTTACGGCGTTTCGCGTGATGTCGTGTTTTGATTGGCCCTGTTTTGTAAGAAAAGGCCGGCTAATTGATGCCGGCTTTTTCTATCGTTGGCTTCGTGAATTGCTCGCAGTCTTGCTGGTTTCCCCATAGAACAGGCTGTGCAAATCGGTTTTTCCAACACGCCATCCTCTCACGCACAAGCAAGGACAGATGATGCGCGGTCATTTTTCAAATGCCCTGTCCTAGGGTGCGGAGATAGCGTACAACACTCGATTGCTCGAAAATGCCTCTTTGCTAATTTTTTTGCTGTCCTATGATGGGACGCAATCTGGAAAGTATGCTCAAATTTTCCAAGAAAAGACGAGCTATTGTTATTTTCTGTACGTATTTACAACATAACTAGCTGATGCCACTGAAAAATGTCCAAAGAAAAAGATTCTGCCAAGAAGGGGTTGGAGCACACGCCTATGATGCAGCAATACTTGCGCATCAAGGCTGATCACCCCGACACACTCGTGTTTTACCGCATGGGCGATTTCTATGAATTATTTCATGATGATGCGGTAAAAGCGGCCAAGTTGCTCGATATCACTCTGACTACGCGTGGGCAGTCTGCAGGAATACCCATTCGCATGGCGGGTGTGCCTTATCACGCGGTTGAGCAATATCTGGCCAAATTGGTGAAATTTGGTGAATCGGTAGCTATTTGCGAACAGGTTGGTGAAGTGAATGCCAAGGGGCCGGTGGAGCGCAAGGTGATGCGGGTGGTGACGCCTGGAACGCTTACCGATGCCGCGCTGCTGGACGACAAACGCGAAAATCGCCTTCTGGCATTGACATTGCAAAAGGGGAAGCTGGGGCTGGCGTGGTTGTCACTTGCCTCAGGTGATTTTGCCTTGATGGATACGGTGGCGGAAAAACTCGTATCTGAACTTGAACGTTTGCGACCGGCTGAAATTCTGGCTCCCGACGATGTCGATCTGGCAATGTTGGCACAGTTATCCATTCCTGTACGCAAACTTTCTTCTTGGCAATTTGATGCCGCAGCTTCTGCGCGTAATCTGGCTCGGCATTTTGGCACGCACGATCTGGTGGGCTTTGGCGTTACTGAGGGTTTGTTGGCACTGGGCCCGGCCGGCGCATTGCTCGAATATGTGCGTAGCACCCAAGGTGGCGCACTACCGCAATTAGCAGGGCTGCGAGTTGAACACCATAGTGAGTATATCGAACTGGATGCGGCGACTCGGCGCAATCTGGAACTGACGGAAACTATTCGCGGTGAGGTGGCGCCGACACTATTCTCGTTGCTGGACCATTGCTCCACGGGCATGGGCAGTCGTTTGTTGGCCAATTGGTTGCATCACCCGTTGCGGCAGCATGCAAGAATACTGGAACGCCAGTCTGCCATTGGGGCTTTACTGGAAAGCGGTTGTTATCAGCCCGTGGCGCAAGTACTGGATTCCGTATCCGATATCGAACGTATCAGTGCGCGTGTCGCACTAAAAAGTGCCCGGCCACGTGATCTGTCCAGTTTGCGCGATAGCTTGGCCCAGTTACCTGCCTTGGTTAACGTCCTGCCGCAAGGGCCTTTTTTTGATCAGTTGGCACGTGCGTTACAGCCCGATCCTGCGGTCCATGCTCTACTGGCTGCAGCCGTTCTTCCGGAACCTTCGCTGGTGCTGCGCGAGGGTGGCGTGATTGCAGATGGTTATTCGGCTGATCTTGATGAGTTGCGTGCGATTCAGAAGAACTGCGGGGAATTCCTGATCGCAATGGAGGCACGCGAACGCGAGCGCACCGGAATTTCCAGTTTGCGGGTGGAATACAACCGGGTAGCAGGTTTCTTTATTGAGATCACCAATTCTTATCTCGGACAGGTACCGGATGATTACCGCCGTCGGCAGACCATGAAAAATGCCGAACGTTTTATCACCCCGGAACTCAAGACTTTCGAGGACAAGGCGCTGTCTGCACAGGATCGTGCATTAGCACTTGAAAAGGCATTGTTTGAAGATTTGCTCGATAAGCTGCAAGCAAATTTGGCTGATTTACGCTTGGCTGCGCAGGCCGTGGCAACCGTGGATGTGCTGGCATGTCTCGCTGAACGTGCGGCGCTGGGTAATTACATTGCACCTGAATTTGTTACGGACACGTTGATTCGTATCGAAGCAGGCCGCCACCCGGTAGTAGAAGCCCAGATTGACGACTTTATTCCTAACGGTGTGGATTTGCAGTTGGCGCGTAAACTACTGCTGATCACCGGTCCTAATATGGGCGGTAAATCGACCTATATGCGGCAGGTGGCGCTGATTGTGCTATTGGCGCACGTGGGCAGTTTTGTCCCGGCGACTTCTGCCGTAATCGGTACGGTAGATCGCATCTTTACCCGCATCGGTGCTTCGGATGATCTGGCGGGTGGTCGTTCGACCTTTATGGTGGAAATGACTGAAACCGCCAATATTCTCAATAATGCCAGTGAGCATTCGCTGGTGTTGATGGATGAAGTTGGGCGTGGTACCTCGACTTTCGATGGCTTGGCCCTGGCTTGGGCAATTGCGCATCAGTTGATAGAAAAAAACCGTTCCTACACTCTGTTTGCTACCCATTATTTTGAATTGACCAAGCTGGCGCAAGATTATCCAACGGTAGCGAATGTTCATCTGGATGCTGTCGAACACAAAGACAAGATCGTCTTCTTGCACGCCGTGCAGGATGGTCCGGCTTCGCAAAGTTATGGTGTGGCCGTGGCACAGTTGGCTGGTGTACCGCGCGAAGTCGTCAGACTGGCAAAACGCAAATTGGTTGAACTGGAGCAAAGCAGCGTGCGAGTGGAGGGGCAGGGGGATCTCTTTGTCTCTGCGCTTCCTTTGGTTGAACCAGAAACGCATCCTCTTGTCTTAAAATTACAGGAAATAAATCCGGATGAGTTGTCTCCGCGCGATGCGCACGAGCTCCTTTATAAACTTTGTGACTTATTGTGATGACCGTTCGTCTGTTTTAGCTTTTACTGATATACCACTTTGCTATGGTTACAGACAGTAAGATAATCAGACCAGATGGAGTTGGGTTTTCGCCCCATTTTTTATCAACTAACAGGAAAGGAAGTATTGTGGAGGCAAGTGTTGAATCCGTAGCAGCCCCAGTGCTGGATGAAGGTATCGCCCGGTTTCTGGGGGTGACGGATGCTGGGGTAGAAGGTATCCGCATGGCCGATGTGCGTGCTAAAGCCGCGAGTGATCTGACGGTATATGGTGCCAATTTGGTTGATGCATTGAGCAAGCTAGGGATTCATATTCCGCCAGCAGTGCAGTTACATAGCCCGGACGAAGGACATGTGATTGCGATGGGTGATCATCCAGCGCTCCAACAAATTACGGATTTGATCAATAACGATCTTTCATTGCTAAAACGATTTAAGGAAGTCGAAGTGTTGCATGTCCTGATGCGCCGAGCCGAGTTGCGACTAGCTGGTAAACCAATGACCTGTCAGCATTTCAATCTTGGGCTAACAAGCCTTGGTTGTATTGCTTTCTTTACTGAGGCGTGATGGATGGATACTGTTATCCTGATAGGGATTCATTCGGGTCGCTTCGGCGGCCCGAATGTTTTAGGACTGCTCCGAATGTCCTGATTTAAAGAGTATTGGCGACCAGATGTCACTGGATGGCTGTTTGAAATTGGTTAATGTATTGTGTTCCAGTTCGCTATTTGGCAAACCCTTTGTCTATCTTGCCAATTAAATCAAGACTTTCCATGTATAATCGCTCACTTTTTCTGCTGGGAATACCATGAAATCTGCACCGCGCGCCCGCCGCCCGCAACCTGAAATCCGCGAGCAAAAGACTGCCCGCAACGATGCGGCATCTCTGCGCGCGGGCAAGTCTGCTCCCAATACCCGCCGTGGCAAGCCTGTTGACGCTACTGCCGAGCAACCCCGGTCATTTCACAAAGCTGAAAAGCCGGCTGGCGTGGCTCCAAAAGCGCGTTTTAAAAAGCGTGATCCGCTGGATGAATGGCAAACCCGTCCACCGAGCGGTGCTGCGCGGCCTACGCCAGCCGTGAATTCTGATGCCTCTGCGCCAACAACCGGCCGGTCTCCTGAGGCGAAAAAAAACCAGTCCAAGCGCCGTGTTGCGGCCCCAGTCTCCCGTGCCAAGCGGTTGAGAGTGCGCGCTGGCTCGCAGAAAGAAGTTGCTATCCAGAAGCAATTGCGTGAAAAGCGCTTGCCGACGGACCAGCTCAATTCCGAGCGGCTGCAAAAAGCATTGGCCTTCACCGGGTATGGCTCGCGCCGCGATATGGAAGAAGCCATCGAAGCAGGGCGCGTTTCAGTCAATGGCAAGCTTGCGGGACTGGGCGACAAGATCAGTCCTGGCGATGAGGTGCGTTTTGACGGCAAACGCGTGAATATCAAATGGCCGGATCGTTTGCCGCGCATTTTGATTTACCACAAGCAGGAAGGTGAAATGGTCACGCACAACGATCCGGATGGCCGGACAACCGTATTTGACCGTCTGCCTCGGATCGACAACAGCAAGTGGATTGCCGTCGGACGGCTTGATTTCAATACCAGCGGCTTGTTGATTTTTACCACTTCTGGTGATCTGGCCAACAAGATGATGCATCCGCGTTTTGAGGTTGAGCGTGAGTATGCCGTGCGTGTTGTGGGTGAACTGACCGAAGAGCAAAAGAAAGAGCTGACTAAAGGCATCGAGCTTGACGATGGCCTTGCGCATTTCAGCCGGCTGGTTGATGGCGGCGGCGAAGGATCAAACCACTGGTATCACGTGATTATCAAGGAAGGTCGTAACCGTGAAGTGCGCCGCATGTTCGAGTACTGTGGTTTGACGGTCAGTCGTTTGATGCGCGTACGATTTGGCGCGGTGGCCTTGCCGCCACGCCTGAAACGCGGCCAGTTCTATGAGCTTCTGGAAACCGAAGTGTTGGGTATTGTGAAATGGGCCGGCTTGCGTTTGAATGGCCAGGAAAAAAACTCCCAAGAATCATGAGCAAGGCTTTTACCAAAGAAACCGATGGCGATGAGGACGAACTGCCAGCCGAACTGAAAGTTCCGGTTGGCAGCAAGAACTATATGTCGCCGGGTGGCTGGCGGCGCATGCAGGACGAGCTGTATCAGTTGGTGCATAAAGAACGTCCTGAACTCACGCAGTTGATCAATTGGGCAGCATCCAATGGCGATCGTTCAGAAAATGGCGATTACATCTACGGCAAGCGCCGGTTGCGCCAGATAGACAGTCGTATTCGGTTTTTGACTAAACGGCTGGAAAATGCCGAGGTGGTTGATCCCGCACTGCGTGAAGCGACAGATCAGGTTTTTTTCAGTGCAACGGTAACCTACGCACGCGAAGACGGGCGCGAGGAAACCGTAGCCATTGTGGGTGTCGACGAAACGGATTTATCGCGTAACCATATCAGCTGGACTTCTCCTGTAGCCCGAGCCTTGCTCAAGGCCCGAGAAGGAGAGGTGGTTCAGCTTCGCACGCCAAATGGCGTCGAGGAGTTGGAAATTCTTGCCGTCATGTATGTCGCGCTGGATTCGTAGTGCCCAGCATGGGAAACAGCCTCAATCTTGCTTAATCGCGCAATGCCTGCAGCAAATCTGTTTCCAGTTGCATCACCGCTTTTTCATCTTCAAGCACCCGGCCCGAAATCAAGAAAGTATCTTCTGCACGCTCGCCCAATGTCATGATCTTGGCGGATTCGATATCAATGGCATTGGCAGAAAGTACCCGGGCAATCGTAGAAAGCAATCCAGGACGATCGCCTGCCAGAACTGAAAGCACATAGAATTTCCCACTGCGTTCATCTGGGCGGATAGCCACGTTGGGTTCGACTGGAAAATGTTTGAGCTGGCGTGAAATGCGACCTTTATGTGGAGGAGGTAGTGCGGCACGTTCGCTGATTCGATGCGTTAATTCATATTCCACATAGCTGATCAGATCCCGGTATGACCCATCATGCTGACCGGCAATATAAATATAAAAGCTGTCCAAAGCATAGCCGCGCCTAGTCGTATGGACCTTCGCATCGAAAATGCTGTAACCCGCACGCTCGAAAAATGCACAGATGCGAGCAAACAGATCCGGCTGGTCGGGGGCATACACCATCACTTGCAGGCCTTCACCGGATTCGGACAGCCGGGCGCGAACGACGGGCAGTTGGGTGTTGAAGCGTGAAAACAGATTGCGTGTATGCCAGGCGATCTCACGTGCGTCGTGACGCAAGAAATAGACGGTATCAAGGTCTTGCCAGAAAGCATCGTGAGCATCCGGGCGAAAGCCATAGAGTTGGAGCAGGCGTTTTGCTTCTACCTGGCGCTCTTCCATCCAGGAATCCAGTGTAATGTTCTGGCTGGTCAGCAAGCGGCTGGTCGCCCTAAATAAATCCTCCAGCAGTTTGGCTTTCCAGGCATTCCATACTTTGGGACTGGTACCGCGAATGTCTGCCACGGTCAGCAGGTACAAGGCACGAAGACGACGTTGATTGCCTACCAGTTCAGCAAAGCGAGCCACAGTATCCGGGTCGTACACATCTTCTTTCTGGGCAAAATGTGACATGGTCAGGTGATGCTGTACCAACCAGGGGATCAGTTCTCGATCTTCATCCGGCAGCGGTTGCTTCAAACACCAGGTACGTGCAATCTCAGCACCGAGAAGTGAGTGATCGCCGCCGCGGCCTTTGCCAATATCGTGGAAGAGTGCTGCCAGATAAAGTGCTTCCGTGTGGTCGCATTCAGTGATCAGACGTGAGCACAAGGGATATTCGTGCGTGTAGGCTTGCTGGGCAAAACGGCGCAGGTTGCGCAGTACCATCAGGGTGTGTTCATCCACGGTGTAGACGTGGAACAGATCGTGTTGCATGCGGCCAACGATCTGGCCAAATTCTGGAATGAAACGGCCCAATACACCGTACTGGTTCATGCGCCGCAATGCGTGTGTCAATCCTTCTGATTCACGAAAGATATCGATGAACAGCTGACGGTTTTGTGGGGTGTCCCTAAATGATTCATCGATCAGAGAACGGGCATTCCACAGCGCACGCAGCGTAGCAGGATCAATATCGCTGACTTCGCGCAGACGTTGGCACAGCAAAAAGACTTCCAGGATGGCCGAGGGGGTGCGCTCGAATACATCGGGAGAGGTTATTTCCAGCAGGTTGCCGCGCAACTGAAAGCGCTCATTGATCTCGGTAATAGGTGTGTTGATTTGCGAATAGATACGTAGTTTCAGTGCTTGCAAGAGTAACGGAGTCAGCTGGCTCACCACACGGGCAGCAAGATAATACTCGGCCATCAACGCTTCGCTGGCACGCAGGGCAAGCGCTCCCTGGCCGCTGCTGGTGAAGCCGAAATCTTCGGCCAGCAAATGCTGATAGTCGAACAGGATACGGTCTTCATGCCGATTGGCACGCCAATGCAATTGAATTCGGAAACAACGCAACACGCGCTCTGCGCGACGTAATTTGCGGTGTTCTTCATGTGTCATCAATCCCAGCGGCGCGAGTGCCCGCCAATTTTTCCCCAAACCGAGTCCGGCTGCGACCCAGCCGATCAATTGCAGATCGCGTAGTCCTCCGGGGGCTTCCTTGATGTTGGGCTCAAGCTTATAAGGCGCATTTTGGTATTTGTCGTAGCGTGCCTTCTGTTCCAGAAGCTTGGCTTCAAAAAAAACTTTTGGGTCGATACGGCTGTGAACGGCTTCTCGAAATTGTGCAAAGCGTAGCGGATCGCCTTGCAGTCGGCGGGTTTCAATCAACGTGGTCTGGACGGTGATGTCTTGGCTGGCTTCCTGCAGGCAATCTGCAAGTGAGCGGACGCTGTGTCCGACATCCATGCCGATATCCCACAGTACCCCGACAAATGCGCTGACATTCTCCAATTGTTCGGATGAAATATGGTCGGGTAACAGGATGAGCAGGTCGGTATCAGAAAAGGGATACTGCTCGCGTCGTCCGTAGCCGCCAACTGCGATTAGCAGGATGTCATCCGGGAACGCATGATTGCGCCATATCTCATCCAAAATGGCATCGCTGAATGCGGTCATTTCATGCAGAAGGGGTGAGGCCAGGCGCGGATTGGCAAACCGTGCATGCAGAGCTTCCCTGCCTTCGCGGTAGGATTGGCGAATTTCAGCAACGTTGCGCATTGCAAATTAACCGAGCAGCAGGGTTTCTGGCCGCGGGGGACTTCCTGCCGAGACTGTCAGGACCTCAACGCCAGTTTCGGTCACCAGTACCGTATGTTCCCATTGTGCGGAAAGACTGCGATCCTTGGTGACGATGGTCCAACCGTCTGAAAGGCTTTTGATATCACGCTTGCCGGCATTGATCATGGGTTCGATGGTGAAAATCATGCCGGGGATAAATGCCGGTCCGGTGCCCGCCTTACCGTAATGCAACACTTGTGGTTCTTCGTGAAAACGTAGGCCAACGCCATGACCACAAAATTCACGAACGACCGAATAACCGGCGCTTTCAGCATATTTTTGGATGGCGGCACCAATATCGCCGAAGTGTCCTCCGGGTTTTACTGTATCAATACCGATCCACATACATTCAAATGTGACCTGGCACAGCCGCTTGGCGTGGCTTGCCACGTTGTCGCCAACCAAAAACATGCGGCTGGTATCACCATGGTAGCCATCCTTGATAACCGTGATGTCAAGGTTGACGATATCGCCATTCTTCAATGCTTTGTCAGCGGGCAAACCATGACAAATCACTTGGTTGACCGATGTGCAGATTGATTTTGGGTAAGGTTTGTAACCCGGCGGTGCATAGTTGAGCGGGGCTGGAATACAGCCTTGTTCATTCACCATGTAGTCGTGGCACAGACGATCCAGCTCATCTGTGGTTACGCCCGGTTTGACGTATGGGGTGATGAAATCAAGTACCTCTGCGCCCAAGCGGCAGGCAATGCGCATTTTTTCTATGTCGTGGGCGGTCTTGATGCTGATGGTCATGCTAAGTGCTCGGGTAAGGCAGACGGCGCGGGTGCGCCGTCCAAATGAGAATGAATTTTAACTGAATTGCAAGTTCACGTCAGCGGCGAACTGCCTCTGGAAGCACAATGTTGACTTCCAGCACCTCAAGATCACCTTTTCTATCCAGCTGAACCTTGATATCGTCCGGGTTGACGGACACATATCTGGAAATGACCTCAACCAGTTCTTTTTGCAATTGAGGCAGATAATCCGGCCCGGTTCGTCCGGCCCGTTCATGCGCCAAAATAATTTGCAGGCGTTCGCGTGCCACACTCGCCGTTTTTTTGCGCGGCCCGAGGAAATAGTCAAGAATCGACATGGCTTAACCTCCGAAGAGCCGCTTCCACAGCGGCTGCTTGGGCGCTTCAGTGAAACGCATGGGTTTTGTTTCACCGAGGAAGCGCGAAACAACATCCTTGTAAGCTTCAGAGACATCGCTATTGTGCAGGTGAATCGCTGGCGTCCCATCGTTAGAGGCCTGCAGGACCGTTTCCGATTCTGGAATCACGCCGATCAGAGGAATACGCAACAGGTGCTGCACATCGTCAAGCGAGAGCATTTCGCCTGCTTCGACGCGTTTCGGGCTGTAGCGGGTGATCAGCAGGTGGGTCTTGACGGTCTCGCCGGCTTCGGCTTTTCTTGATTTTGCATCGAGAATGCCGATGATGCGATCCGAGTCGCGTACCGATGAGACTTCCGGGTTAGTAACAACGACCGCTTCATCGGCGAAGTACAGTGCCATCATGGCACCGGTTTCGATGCCGGCAGGGCTGTCGCAGACGATAAATTCAAACCCGTCATGGATCAGTTCGTTGATGACTTTCTCGACGCCTTCTTTCGTCAGTGCATCTTTGTCGCGGGTTTGCGAGGCGGGCAGCACGAAGAGATTGTCGCAATGCTTGTCTTTGATCAGTGCCTGGCGCAATAGCGCTTCACCCTGGATCACATTGACAAAATCATAAACGACACGCCGCTCGCAACCCATGATCAGGTCGAGATTTCTCAAGCCGACGTCAAAATCGATAACCGCCGTTTTGTAGCCGCGCAAGGCGAGCCCAGAAGCGAAGCTGGCACTGGTGGTGGTCTTGCCGACCCCGCCTTTGCCGGAAGTGACTACGATGATCTTGGCCACTTGATTCCCCTGTTTAAGCGCGGGATATCCCGCGAATGAATTGCTAATTAAAATGTTTGTTGTGATCGTCTGATATTCGTGATCACTCAGTTCCGTTCAATGCCTCGATTACCAACCGGTTTTGCTCGAGGTAAATCTGTGCCGGGCGGCATTTGATTGAACCCGGCAATGCTTCATCCAGCGTGCGATACACCCCTCCCACGGAGACCAGCTCCGCCTCCAAGCAGGTAGTATAGATGCGTGCGCTGGTATCGCCCTGTGCACCGGCCAATGCCCGGCCACGCAGGGGTGCATAAATGTGAATATCTCCATCGGCAATGACTTCCGCACCGGCTGAAACCAGCGCCAGTACCACCAGATCGCCACCTTTGGCGTAGATCTGCTGACCGGTACGGACTGGACGGGAAATGACGAGCGTAGGAATACGTTCTGTGCTTGCCGTTTGTGTTACGGGTTGCGGTGGTGCCACGCCGTCGTCCGAAAGAGCAATCAAGCCCGCGTCGCGGGCTGCGGCCATTTGTCCCTTGTTCCCGCCGCGTGCTGCGATCACAGTCAGGCCAAACTGGCGTAACAGTGCGGACAGGGCCGCAACTTCGTCCGCGGCAGGCGTTTCCGGGAAGCTGGAAAAATCCAGGGCGATCTGTTCGCCTGACAGAAAATGTTCCCCACCCCCCAGTTTTTCCCGCAAACCGATTTCCAGTTTGAGTGGATCCAGCGTGGCCGGTGCAAATGCCACCAGTTTTAAGTCCGTGCTGCGGAACTCGAAAGCATTGGCAGTTGAGTTGGGCTGGGAGATTTGGGCCATCGGGAGGAAGCTTGTTGACTAAAGCCGTGAGTTTACCGGTTCGGTCGCTATGGTGAAAGAACAGGTTGCAGTGCCGTGCAATATGTTGCCAATCCCTCGTCAGGAAAAGGCCTGCCGCTTCAATCCGGTTCTGTGCAAAATGGTTGTGGCGAGCTCCTCGACAGAAAGCGTTGAGGTATCCAGGTATGGGATGCTGCAGTGCCGCATCAATGCTTCCGATTCTGAAACTTCGAAGCGGCAATTTTCAAGAGTGGCGTACCGGGTATTCGGTGCTCGCTCACTACGAATCTGGGTCAGGCGCTCGGGATCAATGGTCAATCCAAACAGTTTTTTTCGCCAGTTTTGCAGCGACTTGGGCAGTCCTTGAATGGTGAAATCTTCCTCAGTTAACGGGTAATTGGCTGCTTTTACTCCAAATTGCAGTGCCATATACAGGCAGGTCGGCGTTTTGCCAGAGCGTGAAACACCCAGCAGGATGATATCTGCTTCAGCCAGGTCGCGCGGATGTACCCCGTCATCGTGGTTCATGGTGAAGTTCACGGCTTCCATGCGATTCATGTACTCGGTGATATCGGTGATGGCATGGGCTGCGCCAGCGCGATGCGAGGCGTTTTGATCAAGTTCGCATTCCAATGTGCTTATGAAGGTATCAAACAGATCGAGATGCAGTGCTTCCGGTACCCGATTGCGCAGACTCAACGCAGGATCGATCAGGGTGGAAATAATGATGGGTCGCATGCTGTCTGCTTTGGCTTGGTCCCGAATGGTTTTTGCTGCTTCCTCGGCCTTATCCGGGGTGTTGACAAACGGGATGGTCACCCCTTGAAAGTGGACGCCGGAGAATTGGGTAAGTAGGGAGTGGCCCAGCATCTCCGCTGTGATTGCCGTGCTGTCAGAAATGAAAAAAACGGTACGAGTCATAGGGTTTTTATGGATAGGGTAAGAAAATGTAGTTATTCACAATGTACTACATTTTGATTGATGCCCACGATTGGGCTGATTTATATTGCACCGCAACGAGAAGCTTTTCCACTAAGGAGCTGTTCATGAAGGTGCAGTCTGTATCTTGCCCGCTTGTGATGAATTTGTCCGAATTGCGCATGCACGACGTTCATCTTGTTGGCGGTAAAAATGCCTCTTTGGGAGAAATGATCTCCCAGCTTTCCAGTAAAGGCGTGCGTGTTCCTGGTGGTTTTGCCACCACAGCGGATGCCTGGCGCCTGTTTTTGTCCCATATGGGCTTAGCGGACAATATTGATTCATTGCTGTCTTGTCTGGATGTCGACGATGTGCCGGCTTTAACCCGCGCAGGGAAGCAAATTAGGCAATGGATCATGGAAACGCCACTGCCCCAGTCTCTGGAAGACGCGATTGCAACCTGCTATGCGTCGATGGGTAGCAATGTTCCCGTGGCGGTGCGCTCTTCGGCTACCGCTGAAGATCTGCCGGATGCCTCGTTTGCCGGACAGCAGGAAACCTATCTGAATATCAGCGGCTTGCCCAATGTACTTGGTGCGCTGCGTCTGGTGTATGCCTCGCTCTATACCGATCGCGCTATAGCCTATCGCGTACATCAAGGCTACGACCACAAGTTGGTTGCCTTGTCGGTCACGCTGCAACGGATGGTTCGCTCGGATATCGGTGCTGCCGGCGTGATGTTCACCATGGATACCGAAACTGGATTCGACCAGGTAGTGTTTGTTACTTCGTCATACGGGCTCGGTGAATCGGTCGTGCAGGGTCTGGTCAATCCTGACGAGTTTTACGTGCACAAGCCTATGTTGCGCGCCGGTCATCCCGCGATTGTGCGCCGTCAACTGGGAAGCAAGTTGCAACGCATGGTCTACGACACACAGGCGTCCGCCGGGAATTCGGTCAAGACCGAAGATACGCCCGTCGATCTGCGTCGCCAGTTTTCGTTGACCGATGCCGAAGTGCTCGAGCTGGCGCGTTATGCCTTGATTATTGAAGAGCATTACGGTCGGCCCATGGATATTGAATGGGGACGCGATGGAGTAGATGGTTTGCTCTATATCTTGCAAGCTCGACCTGAAACAGTGAAATCGCAAGAGTCGGGCCAGGATCGTCTTTTGCGTTACCGGATGCTGGAAACCGGCAAATTGCTGGTCGAAGGGCGCTCTATTGGCCAGAAGATCGGCGTGGGTCGTGTACGGATAGTCCATAGTCACACCGAGATGGACTTGGTCCAGGCCGGCGATGTGCTGGTTGCCGATATTACCGACCCGGATTGGGAGCCGGTCATGAAACGTGCGGCAGCCATTGTCACCAACCGCGGCGGTCGCACTTGCCATGCGGCGATCATTGCGCGGGAGCTGGGCGTGCCGGCGGTGGTGGGCTGCGGCGATGCGACCAGCGTATTGCAGGATGGTGATCTGGTCACGGTTTCCTGCGCCGAAGGTGATTCAGGCTTGGTGTATGCCGGTGCACTCAAATTCGAATGCATCGACCTTGCGCAACAGGCGCTGCCCGAACTGCCGGTGAAATTGATGATGAATGTGGGCAACCCGGAACTCGCCTTCAAGTTTTGCCAGTTACCCAATGCAGGTGTCGGCTTGGCGCGGACCGAGTTCCTGATCAACCGCGTGATCGGTGTTCATCCCAAGGCTATTCTGGCCTGGCCGAATGTGCCTGCCGAATTGCGTGAGCAGATCAACGTACGCATGGCGGGTTATCCCTCGGCCGTGGATTTCTACGTGGATAAATTGGCCGAAGGTATTGCCACGCTGGCGGCGGCATTCTGGCCGAAGAAGGTGATCGTCCGTCTTTCCGACTTCAAGTCCAACGAATATGCCAACCTGATCGGTGGCCGCGATTACGAGCCGCATGAAGAAAACCCGATGCTGGGTTTCCGCGGCGCGGCACGATATGTCGATCCGGCCTTCCGCGATTGCTTCGATCTCGAATGCCGTGCCGTGAAGAAGGTGCGCGACGTGATGGGTCTGACCAACGTGGAAATCATGATTCCGTTCGTGCGCACGCTGGACGAGGCCAGCAAGGTCGTAGACGTGCTGGCCGAAAACGGTTTGAAGCGCGGTGAAGCTGGACTGCGCGTGATCATGATGTGCGAAATTCCAGCCAATGCCGTGTTGGCCGAACGGTTCCTGGAATATTTCGATGGCTTTTCTATTGGCTCCAACGACATGACCCAGTTAACGCTGGGGATTGACCGGGATTCCGGCGGGTCGATCGCCGAGTCTTTCGATGAGCGCAACGATGCGGTGAAAGCCATGCTGTCGATGTCGATCCAGGCTTGTCGCAAGTTGGGCAAATATGTCGGTATCTGTGGCCAGGGGCCGTCCGATCACCCCGATCTGGCGCAGTGGCTGGTCGAAGAGGGCATCGAAACGATCTCTCTCAACCCGGATACCGTGGTTGAAACCTGGCTGCATCTGGCGAAAAAACTGCGCAACTGATCTGGCCCGGCGAAGTTCGAAGTATGTCATTCCAGTGCTCCCCTTGGGTTGCACGGGGTGACGACTTCAAACATTCAGGCTGGGTATTTAACCACAGGCGATCACATTCCCCCGTCACGCGTTCATGCGTGCCGGTAGGGGGGCGCTTTTGTCTTGATCTGGTGATCTGGCTCCAGCCTGAAGATTGGAGGGCATCACGCCGCGAATGGGTACCTCCCTACACGGAGCTGATGCGCTTATTTTTGAATTTGCGTATTCGAAACACGTACAACAGAAAGCGCATGTATCGACCATGCGGGAAAACAGAACAAAAGCAGGTAATTGAATAGATGACCATTTTTTCTGTGATCTCGTCTGTGTTTTTTGAGGGGGAATAAAGTAAATGGAAAAAATTAACAGCAGCGTTCATGCTTGGGTGAACGAAGTTATCCAGATGGTGCAACCAGATCAGGTGGTGTGGATAAACGGTTCTGAATCCGAGAAAGTGGCACTGGAACAGGAATGTCTGCTTGATGGCGAATTGATCGAGCTCGACCAGCAGAAACATCCGGGTTGTTTTTACCACCGCAGCGCCAAGAACGATGTCGCCCGAGTCGAGCACCTGACTTTTATCTGTTCAAAAAACCAGGAAGATGCCGGGCCGACCAATAACTGGATGGCGCCCGAAGATGCTTATTCCAAGTTGAGCACGCTGTACTCCGGGTGCATGCGTGGGCGAACCATGTATGTCATTCCGTTCCTGATGGGGCCGGAAAATTCGCCTTTCAGCAAGGTGGGCGTGGAAATCACCGATAGCCGCTATGTCGTACTCAATATGCGGATTATGGCGCGCATCGGCGATGTTGCGCTGAAGCAACTGGAGGAATCCGACGATTTCGTGAAGGGACTGCACTCGAAAGGCGATCTTGATGAAAACAAGCGCTTTATCTGCCATTTTCCGGAAGACAACACCATCTGGAGTATCGGCTCAGGTTATGGCGGTAACGCACTGCTGGGAAAGAAATGCTTCGCGCTGCGCATTGCAAGCAATCTCGGTCGCCAGGAGGGGTGGCTTGCCGAGCATATGCTGATTCTTGGCCTGGAAGATCCGCAAGGCGAGGTGTCCTATATCGCTGCAGCATTTCCGAGCGCCTGTGGCAAAACCAATCTGGCCATGCTGGTCCCGCCGGAAATACTCAAGAATTACAAAGTCTGGACCGTGGGCGATG
>JARLJJ010000322.1 GCA_031291275.1 Formivibrio sp. | reverse complement strand
GACTCAACCAACGATCTCACGACCGGATTCGGTCTGACCGACCAGGCGATGTACAGTTGGCAAATTCAAGCCCAGGATAGTAACGGCAATCAAGCGTTGACCGTGCAGTTCTTCCAGGCGTCGGGCCTTTTGTAGAGTAGACATGAAGAAAGTCGGTCGATGGAAAGCTGATTTATTGCAAACGGCTGTTAAATAACCCATATTCCTGAAGCGGCCGCATCGGGCAGATGTGGCCGCTTGTTTGTTGCAGATCCACCGTCTCGTTCTCTTCCGAGCCTATCGATTAGTCCACCAGCTGCGCCGCCATCATCTTCCAGAGGGATCGATTTTATTGGTGCCCAGAGGGGGACTTGAACCCCCACGACCTTGCGGTCTGCGGATTTTAAGTCCGCTGCGTCTGCCAATTTCGCCATCCGGGCTCGACACTACATTTTTAGTAAAATCAGTACATTACAAGCATTCTACTGCACAGTGGAACTAGCTTCAAAAGTATAGGTGACAGTACTGGTGGCTTTTGCATCTTGAACCATCTCAGTGTCGCACAGTCTCTGGACAGCGGCCAGCCAGTTCTTAGTGGCGAGGTGAGCGTACCGGCTGGTCATCTGAAGATCTTATGGGTAGGTGGCCCACCCATCCGGTTTTTGAAAAATTCCCCAAGCCACAACCGAAGGCTCGCACAAACCTCAACCGTCGGATTCTTTGCAAGATATCCCCGTCGAGTCGAAGCTGTCCCTCGCCAAATTTCCATCCTGGAGAAACACGCACAGAATCGGCCGTCGCCACGACTGCCTTGACTGAATGACCATCAGGCCCCGTCATACCAAATCTACTGCCGATTTGCATCCCACTTACGCTGACGTTGTGCCTGTGATCCGCATCTTCACCATGAGCCCGGGCTTCATGGGAATGACAAGAGGCAAAGATAGGAATCCCGGCACCAAATTGAAGACTCTTTCCCTGGAAACGGCTGCGAAACCACCGGCAGCATCGGTTGCAATTGTCACGTGCCCCTTCGGCTTCGCAATCCTCACTTCGCCCGGTTTCACAAGATCCACAGGCTCGCTTGGCCGCGACACCACCGGAAGCACAAACCGCAGCGCCTCGACGTGTGACGAGTCCGCCGTAACTTGTGCGCGGATCTCCATTCCGTCTTCTCCAATCACGTAGTCGACCTGGTAGCGAATGTCTCCCGTAACTGGCGCCGCGTGACCCGTCGTGAGAAGCCGCCCTGTGGCGGTAATCAAGATCTGCTTAGTAGTATGCGTGGCTGTAACTCTTGCATCGAGATCGTTGAGGCTGGTCATCAGTTCTGTTC
>JARLJJ010000042.1 GCA_031291275.1 Formivibrio sp. | reverse complement strand
GCTGGATCTGGCTGACCTGGTTTTTGGCCAGGGCGCTCACCCGTTGTTCGATGATCTGCTCGAACTGTGCCTGGGTCTGGGATTGCACCATGTTCTGGGTCCGCGCCCCAGAGAACAGCGCATACAGCACCAGCGCGGCGACGACGCTGAGGACGATTGCTCCGGCCAGGGCGGCAACGGAAAATTGGATCGACTTGAATTTCATTGAAGTTCCTGACGCGGAATGAGGTCTGCCTTGCGCTATCGGCTGCATCTCGCATGCTCATGAACGTCCCCCGTCCAAAGTGGTCGGTTTGGTGCGCTTATGTCGTAAATGAATACGCTTCAGGCGTTTGTGTCGCGCACAGGACAGTTACTCGACGCTGGGTGTTTCGCTCGCTTGCCCATAGATGGACGCGCAGACCCAAGCGGAGACCAACACTGGAACAATCAGGCAAACGAGCCCCGCAGCCAGGTATAACAATGCTGCGCTGATACAGCCGATGGCGAATCCGGCGAGGTTTTCGCCAATGGGCTTGAGGCGTTTAACGATGATGGTCAGCTGTTCTGGCGCGTGCGTACCCAGTAGTGAAAAAAGATCGATGTCAAGCTGGGTGACGTTGCCTGTCATCAAGGTTGTGGGCGGTGCACCCTTCAGGTGTTGGCGTGAAATCGTGTTCTGAATGGCCATGGCCGCGACACCGGTCATTCCGGTCACCAGTGCGGTGATGTCGTCACCGTTGTTGAATGGGCCAAGCCAGACTGCAAGCACACCAAATAGCGCGAGCAAGAGTGTATGAATGATGAGCAGGGGCCGTAGCGGGGCCAGCCCTCGGCGATTGATGGCCACTGCTGACAGGTGGGTGATCCCGACCACCAACGCAAACACGGGCAACGCCAGAAGCTTCGCCAAAGCCCCGCTTGTCCCGTGGACGATACTGACCCCCAGGGTGACAAAGTTGCCAGTGACGTGAGCTGTAAACAGACCTTGGAGTGCGAGGAAGCCAAGGGTGTCGACGAACCCGC
>JARLJJ010000001.1 GCA_031291275.1 Formivibrio sp. | reverse complement strand
GTTATGCGATTCGGTCACGACGGAAGGCATCGGCACCGAGACAAAAGCCGGCATCGCTTCGACTGCCTGTATTGGTAATCGCCGTGTCGGCGGTTCAACGCCACGTTCGCGCATCCAGCGGCGCACCTGATTGGCATTGACGCCGTTGGCCAAGGCAATTCCTGAGACGGATGTGCCTGGTTCGCAACAGGCAGCAATGACTGCCTGCTTGAATTCCTCTGGATGATGTCCCCGAATCCTCAACGGTTTCTGAATTTCCATCGATAGTGTCCACCGTGATTTTTAGTGAGCACGATCTTCGCGGTCTATTCCGTCAATTTACAGATGAGTTCGCCGGGTGCTTACGCTCCAATTAAGACCGAGTTGTATGTGTCGGTGCCTGGAAATGTCTCAGCATGAAGCTGCCGTTCAATTGGCCGCGCTGGTGAACGTATGAATGGCGGCAGTTGGCCGGGAACTGCATGATCCACACAGGTTTTATTCCATGGCTGGTTGGTAAATGAACAAGGTTGGGCATGCCCTAACAATTTTTGCCACGATTCACTTTTTTACACCCAGCAACATCAATGCTTTACTGGCGACAAGCCTGACAGGTTTTATTCCTGGTCATCGGCAGAGTCCAGGCAATGAAGTGACGGATGGATGTTGTTATTGCCGCATGTCCTTGGCGTGAGCTAGTCTGAATAGTGGGTGACGCTGACCGTGCTGATATTAACGATGCGCGAATCGTTCAAGCATGGAGTTTTTTGTAAAAGTATTTAACCCTGTTTCAGGAGTCCAACATCATGGGCAAAAAAGAAGAGTACGTTCGCAGGATGCAAGCCATGTTGGATCAATGGCATACAGAAATCGATACACTGGTCGTGAAAGCTGCTTTGGCTGAGGCTGAAGCCAAAATCGAATACAACAAACAATTGGATGCGCTTCGTTCCAAGCAGGCTGCGACACGTGCCAAGCTGGAAGAGTTGCAAAGTGCCAGTGGGGATGCATGGGAGGATATGAGAGCAGGCGTTGACGTGGCATGGGATACCGTCAATGAGGCCATCCGTTCCGCTATTTCCCGCTTCAAATAGCGGGTTGGCATGCCGGAAGTGTGATCGATCTCCCGGTTTTGCCAAATTATTACGCTTCCAATAAGATTTTATTCACTGATCTGTCATACCACAGCCTTATCCTCGGCCAGTGTTGTTACCAAATGGAATGGCTGTGGTCCCTATTTCTTCAGATGTGCAAAAAACCGAACTGGAACGCCTGTTGCGGGACGATCTGCTGACGCCACTGTTTCAGCCGATTGCGGCACTGGGTGCTGGAGAGATATTCGGTTACGAGGGCTTGATCCGAGGCCCTTCCAGTAGTTATCTGCATTCACCGCTGAATCTTTTCGCGGCGGCTGATCGCTGCGGGATGTTGCCGGAGCTGGATTTTGCCTGCCGCCGCGCGGTGATTCGCGGTTTTGTGAAAACCGGCTTGCCTGGGCGCTTGTTCTTGAACATTTCCCCTGCCTGTTTGACCCTGCCTTCTTTTCGCTCCGGAGCCACGCTGGAGATTTTGCGCGAATCAGGTTTGTCGCCACGCCGCGTGGTGATCGAGCTGACCGAAATTCATCCTGCGGATAATTTTGAACATCTGCGCGAAGCATTGCTGCATTACCGGGAAATGGGATTCCGTATTGCGCTGGATGATCTTGGCGAAGGATTTTCCGGTCTGCGCCTGTGGTCCGAATTGCAGCCTGATTTTGTCAAAATCGACAAATATTTTATCCAGGGTATTGCGGGTGATCCGCAAAAACGCCAGTTCGTCCGCTCGATCCATCACATTGCACTCAACACGGGTGCCCGTGTCATTGCTGAGGGAATCGAAACGCAGCATGAGCTGGAAACAGTACGCCGAATCGGAATTGATTTGGTACAGGGTTACCATCTGGCGCGCCCACAAGCTAATCCGCCGCGAAAACTGGATATCGTGGTACGACACGGTGCAGGTCGTGGCGAAGGAATCGGTCAGCATACGGCACGCAGTTTGCTGATCGAAACGCCGACGGCGCAGGAAACACAGGTCAATGATCAGATTTACCAACTTTTCAGTGAGGCTTCGGAGTTGCACGCCTTGCCGGTACTGGATGCGCAGGGGATTCCTCTGGGACTGCTAAAACGGCATGAAGTGCTGGAACGGTTTGCCCGGCCGTTCAATCGCGAACTTTATGGACAGCGTCTTTGCACCATGTTGATGGATCCGACCCCCTTGATCGTTGAGCATAGTATCAGTCTGGAGGAGCTCTCACGGTTGGTGACATCCTGTGATCGACGTTATCTGGCGGATGGGTTCATCATCACGGAGGGTGGGCGCTATCTGGGCATGGGTGCCGGGCACGACCTGATGCGAATGATCACCGATATGCAGATTCGTGCCGCTCGCCATGCCAATCCGTTGACCTTGTTGCCGGGCAATGTGCCTATCCAGGAAGAAATACAGCGTCTATTGGTATCGAACCGCAGCTTCGTTGCGGTCTATGCCGACCTCGACCATTTCAAGCCCTATAACGATATTTACGGGTACGACAAGGGTGACGAGATCATCCAGGCACTGGGTGCCATCCTGCAGAATGCGGCGGATCCCAGTATCGATTTTGTCGGGCATATCGGCGGCGATGACTTTTTGTTACTGCTTCTCTCGGAAGATTGGCGGGCGCGGTGCATTGATATGCTGGAGCAGTTCAATTCACGGATCAAAGAGTTGTTTCTGGCTGAACATATAGAATCCGCCGGTTACAGTGCGTTGGATCGGCAGGGGAATAGCCAGTGGCACCCCTTGGTCAGCTTGTCGCTGGGAGCGGTCGTGATCAATCCTGATACCTTTGGCAATCACCACGAAATTGCCGTAGCGGCTGCAGCGGCCAAGAAAATGGCCAAACAACAGGCGGGCTCCAGTTTGTTTGTCGAACGGCGCCGATTGGACGGGCAAAGTGTGTGTGTGCCGACGGAATCGCGATGTACCTCCCTTGCTGCCTGATGATGGTGGGCAAGGTTTGCCAGAGGAGGGTTGGTAGCGCGTTCTAGATGCATGGCCGGGTCGTTGGTCATTGCATGCTGTAAGTCCATTCGGTTTTTCCTTGCCGTTTAAGTTGGGTTTCGAATACGTACTGAGTTCAAATATGGGTTCCCCGGCGCAAGCCAGGGAACCCGTTGCTATTGAGGGCGGCGCAATTTGCCATATCGACCTTGCCGTGGACCGGCAAAAATTGCCTGCCCTTGATCTTGTGGATTTGCCGGTTGCTGAATTTATGCGGGTTTGGGGCTGTTTTGCGCTTGGCATGCTTTCTGCTGGTAGACCCCAGCCATCAGGAGGTTTGCCATGCTCGCCCGAATCGACGATTTCTTTCGTGTGCAAGAAACTGCACTCAAGCTGCGTTCAGCGCGCCAAGAGTTGCTTGCCGCCAATATTGCCAATGCCGATACGCCTAACTACAAGGCCCGCGATGTGGATTTCGGTTCGGTATTCAGTGCTGCCCTGGCTGGCAATTCTTCGCCGGCATTGCAAACCAGTAATAATCGACATCTGCAGGCTCAGTCGGTGGGTGATGTTTTCCCTTCATCGGCCGTGCTGTACCGCCGGGATTCGCAGTCATCCATTGATGGGAATACGGTCAATATGGACACGGAAATGGCGGCATTTTCCGACAATGCGCTGCGCTATGAGGCAGCGCTAACCTTTATGCAGAAGCAGATCGAAACGATGCATGCTGCAATTCAAAGTAACTGAGAAAAGGTAGCCGCTTATGTCCTTGTTCCAGGTGTTTAATATTTCCAGTTCGGCCATGTATGCGCAGTCGGCGCGGCTGAATGCGGTGGCATCGAATCTTGCCAATGCCGAGTCGGTGACGAGTTCCAATGGGCAACCGTATCGTGCCAAGCAGGTGATGTTCGAGGCTGCACAGGTGGGCCCCAGTCGTAATGCACTCGGAGTGAAAGTGGCTGGAGTGTATGAAGATCCATCACCCGCAAAGTTGGTTTTTGAGCCGGGTAACCCGCTGGCTGATGCTAACGGATATGTGGCAATGCCTAACGTGAATACGGTGGAGGAAATGACCAACATGATTTCCGCTTCCCGGGCCTATCAAACAAATGTCGAAGTAATGAATACGGCCAAAACCCTGTTGATGCGCACTATTTCGCTTGGTCAAGCCTGAGGAGAATAAATCATGGCAACTGTTTCCAGTACCCCGCAAGTTGGTTATGACTACACGGCGCTGAATAAAAAAGCGACCACATCCTTAACAGATGCTCAGCAACAGCAAGACAGTTTTATGAAACTTCTGGTAACGCAATTGCAAAATCAAGATCCGACGAATCCGATGGATAGTGCCCAGACAACTTCGCAGATAGCCCAGATCAACATGGTGAGCCAGTTATCCAAACTCAATGATTCGATGTCGGCGCTCTCGGGTAGTTATAGTTCGCAACAAACATTACAAGCTGCAGGGATTATTGGTAAGTCTGTATTGGCGGCGGGCTCAACGTTTGACTTCAGCGGAGGTTCCGTTGATTTTCAAGCCAATATCACTTCGGGACTGAATGGAGGGTTGGTTCAGGTCTTGGATTCGAGTGGTCGGGTGGTGAGTCAAAGCGAATTTGGAGCGTCTACCACCACAGGGAATAAGTCTTTTTCATGGGATGGCACGCTTGCTGACGGTAGTGTTGCGCCGAGCGGTACTTATTCTATTCAGGCTTATGGACAGGCTAGCGATGGCAGTGCCGTGCCACTGACAACCCAAACCTGGCAAAAGGTGAATAGCGTGGCCCTCAATAGCGGCAGTACACAACTGATATTGGCTGATGGTTCTGCTGTTGGCCTTTCTTCTGTATCTCAAATTCGATAAACAATATTGGGCTGGTTGGCTATTCGCTGGCGAACTGACAAGGCAAGGAGAAACAAAATGGGTTTTCAGCAAGGTTTGAGCGGCTTGAGTGCATCATCCCAAAACTTGGATGTGATTGGCAATAATATTTCCAATGCCAATACGGTGGGATTTAAGGGCTCTCGTGCCGAATTCGGTGATATTTACGCATCAAGTTTTGCCAGTTCCGGGAATTTGTCTGGAATTGGAGCCAAGGTGACAGGTGTTGCTCAGCAATTTGGGCAAGGCAATATCACGACAACGGATAACCCACTGGATGTTGCGATAACCGGTAACGGTTTTTTTCGGATGCAGAATGCCTCCGGGGTAAGCTACACCCGCAACGGCCAGTTTCAGGTTGATAATAACGGTTATATTGTTAATGGCGGCGATAAACTCACAGGGTATGTGGCTGACCCCATTACCGGCGCATTGCAAACTGGGACTTATGGGCCTTTGCAATTAACCGTAGGCACAGCTCCAGGGCGCGCCACTGGTGGTTCAGGGGTGAGTAATGCTGGCCTCGGGGTCTCTCTGAATTTGAATGCCTCTTCGCCGATAATCAGCCGTCAGCCTGCCCCGACGGGGGTGGGCAATCTGTCGATTACCGATCCCAGCACCTATACCAATTCAACGTCAACCACTGTATACGATTCATTAGGTACTCCTCATACCCAAACGTTCTATTTCACCAAAGTGGCCAGTAACCAGTGGGAAGTCCAGACTTCTTTTGATGGTGCAGCACCGACAATGACCGGCAATGCTGCTGGCACGCTCAATGGTTATCTGATGTTCGACTCGAATGGCGCGCTTGATACCACGACCGTACCGATAGATCCGATAACTACCCTAGCAGGGGCCAATGCTGGGTCGTTTACCTATCAAACTCCGGCCGGTGCCGTGGGTGGTGCGACGGACCCGCTTAAATTTACGGTTAATTTTGCCAAATCTACTCAGTTTGGAAATTCCTTTGGTGTCAATTCGATCACGAATGATGGTTTTGCTCCGGGAGAGCTGACCGGAATATCGATCGGCAATGATGGTGTGATACTGGGTAACTATTCCAATGGGCAAAGTAAAAACGTCGGCCAGATTGTCTTGGCTGATTTCCAGGATTCCCAGGGCTTACAGTCGCTGGGGAATAATCGCTGGAGAGAAACTGCTGCGTCAGGGCCTGCCACTATAAATACGCCGGGAAGCTCTAATCTGGGAAGCCTTCAGTCCGGTGCAGTGGAAGCGTCCAATGTGGATCTGACTGCTGAAATGGTTAACCTGATTACAGCGCAGCGCAATTACCAGGCCAATGCGCAGACGATTAAGGCGCAGGACACCATTATGCAGACGTTGGTCAGTCTTTAATTGGTGATGCGCACGAATAAGCCGAGATGTCTGCGCTTTCACTAACCACGCTTGTTTATTAGTCCCGAAGACGACAGGAAATATGGACCGATTTCTCTATACTGCCATGACCGGCGCCAAGCAATCCCAGTTGCAGCTGGCAACGGTATCGCACAATCTGGCTAATGCCAGTACGACTGGCTTTCGTGCTGAGTTGGCGGCGTTCCGTGCGGTGCCGGTGGTGGGTGGGGCGGGTCTGCCGACGCAGGCTTTTGTGGTTGAACAGAGTATCGGTTCTGATATGCGCTCTGGGCCGTTGCAGCACACGGGTAATGATCTGGACGTGGCTGTCGATGGTTCTGGCTGGTTGACGGTGCAAACTGCCAGTGGCGAAGCCTATTCACGAAACGGTGAACTGGCGATCGATGCTACGGGTTTGTTAAAAACCCGTAGCGGCCAGATAGTGCAAGGCGAGAGTGGGCCGCTGACCGTTCCGGAAAATAACCGGGTGTCCGTTGCGGAGGATGGCACGGTAACCGGTATTGCTATGGATAACCCGACCCAGCGCGTGGAAATTGGCAAGATCAAGCTGGTTAATCCTGCCGCTAGCCAATTGGAAAAAGGCAGTGACGGATTATTTCGTTTGCGCAATGGCCAGCCGGCCCAAGCGGATCAAAACGTGAAGCTTGTCTCTGGCTCGCTGGAAGGTAGCAATGTCAATACAGTCGATGAACTGGTTTCCATGATTGCAACCCAGCGTCATTACGATTTACAGATCAAACTGATGCAGACCGCTGATCAAAATTCGCGTTCTGCAGAACAAATTCTCACGCTTAACGGCTGATAAGGATTAATACACCATGATGCGCTCGCTCTGGATTGCTAAAACCGGTATGGATGCCATGCAGATGAATGTGGATGTTATTTCCCACAATCTGGCCAATGTCAGTACCAACGGTTTCAAGCGCGAACGCGCAGTATTTGAAGATTTGATTTATCAAAATTTACGCCAGCCGGGCGGTTCTACCTCGCAACAGACGCAACTGCCTACTGGCTTGCAGCTTGGTACGGGTGTGCGCTCGGTAGCAACTGTCAAGAATTTTGGGCAGGGTAATTTGCAGTCAACTGACGGTCCGCTTGATTTGGCTATTCAAGGAGATGGTTTTTTCCAGGTTTCCTTGCCTGATGGCAGCACAGCCTACACGCGTGATGGCTCTTTCCAGGTGGATAGTCAGGGTAATGTGGTCACAGCCAGTGGTAATCCTTTGCAACCCGCTTTACAGGTGCCAACGGGAACCACCAAAGTCACCGTAGGAACGGATGGCACAGTGACAGCCATCATCAATAATAATGCGGCCGCACCTACGACCTTGGGCAATATTCAGCTGGCTACTTTTATCAATTCGCCAGGTTTGTCTTCGATTGGTGGAAATTTGTTGCTGGAGACGGCTGCTTCCGGTGCGCCAACAGTCGGTACGCCTGGTACAAACGGATTGGGCGCTGTCAATCAAGGTTATGTCGAGACTTCAAATGTCAATGTGACAGAAGAGTTGATCAATATGATACAGGCACAGCGGGCGTACGAGATTAACTCGAAAGCCATCACCACATCGGATGAAATGCTGAAAACGCTTGCTAATCTGTCGATTTGAACGGGTAAAGCCATGAGACGTCTGATATTTGCCATACTTCCTCCCCTGTTGCTGGGTGCATGTGTAGCCCCTTCCGTGATCACTCAACCGACCACAGCCAAGCCACAACAGGCCCCAGTTGTTCGGATGAATAATGGTGCTATTTTCCAGGCGGGAACGGCACGTTACCTGTTTGAGGAGCCTGTTGCCCGTAATGTGGGTGATACGCTGGAAATTACCATTGAAGAAAAGTTGTCGACCAGCAATCAGTCCAACACGGGTACAAGCAGAACAGGCAGTGTGAGTATGAATGGCAGTGGTTCCCTTCCGTATATGCCGGGAGTGTTGGATAAATTCTTGTCATCATCTGTTTCGGGAACGGGGAGCAATACCTTTGCGGGGAAAGGGAATACTAGCAATAGCAATACTTTCACCGGTGCGCTAACCGTTACGGTAATTGATATCCTGCCCAATGGAAACTTGATGGTGGGTGGTGAAAAGAAAGTTAATGTCAATGGCGAGATTAATAACTTGCGTCTAACCGGCGTGGTTAATCCGCGTGAAATCAAAGCAGGAAACACAATTTCATCTACCAAAGTGGCTGATGCGCGTATCGAACAGGTTGGAGAAGGTGTGATTGCTGATTCTATCTCCATGGCTTGGCTGGGACGATTCTTCCTGTCGGTTCTACCGCTTTGAGGAGCAACAACATGCGACGCTTGCTTGCTTCATTTTTCCTGCTTCTGCTGGCTGCTTCTGTTCATGCTGAAAAACTGAAAGAACTTGCCAGTTTTGGCGGGGTACGCAGTAATCAGTTGGTCGGATATGGTTTAGTCGTTGGCTTGGATGGCAGTGGGGACCAGACTACGCAAACGCCATTTACTGTCCAGTCCGTGGTCAATATGCTGACCAATATGGGCGTGCAGGTGCCAACGGGCGGCAATCTGCAGTTAAAAAATGTTGCTGCGGTAACGGTGACTTCTTCATTGCCGGCGTTTGCCCGGCCCGGTCAGCCCATCGATGTTACGATCTCCTCGATCGGTAATGCCAAATCCTTGCGCGGTGGCACTTTGCTGATGTCTCCGCTCAAGGGGGCGGATGGCCAGATTTATGCGATGGCGCAGGGCAATATCATTGTGGCAGGCGCGGGGGCTTCGGCAGGAGGATCGAGTACCACGATCAACCAGTTGGCCACAGGGCGCATTCCTGGTGGTGCGACGGTTGAGCGTGCGGTACCGACACAGCTGGGGAGTGGCGAGTTTGTTCAATTGGAGTTGCTCACTACCGATTTCACCACGGCGAATCGGGTGGTCGATGCCATCAATGGTCGTTTCGGTCCGATAGCAGCGGCCTTGGATGGACGAGTAATTCAGGTGCGTGCACCGCAGGATTCAAACCAGCGCGTGGCTTTTTTGGCTGGGCTGGAGGGGATTGATGTGACACCGGCGCAGGCTTCGCCCAAGGTAATTATCAATGCCCGCACCGGGTCGGTGGTCATGAACTCGGGTGTGACCGTCGATCCGTGTGCCATTGCCCATGGCAACCTGACCGTGACAATCAGTACGGACAATAGTGTTTCCCAGCCTAATGCGTTGAGCGGTGGTAAAACCAAAGTGGTTCATAATAGCGACATTACCATCCAGGCAGACAAAGGGCCGATTGTGCGTATCCCGAAAGCCACGTCATTGCGCGATGTGGTACGTGCCCTCAATGCCGTAGGCGCTACGCCACAAGATTTGCTGGCCATTCTTCAGGCAATGAAGGCGGCGGGGAGTTTGAATGCTGAGTTGGAAGTTATTTAGCGCAAGCATTCTTCGTTGTATTCGGGCCGTGTATTGATTGCATATGTCTTGTCTCGGCATGGTCCTTGCTTAATATCGGACAATCCGTTGATTTGCTAATGAGTCCAGATGACCCCCCTCCTGCAATCCACCATGGCATCACAAACACTGGCGATTGATCCTCAGAGCTTGCGGTCTTTGCGTAATACCGCCAGCCATGATGCCGAAGCCGGTGTGCGTGCGGTTGCCAAGCAATTTGAAGCCTTGATGATGCAGCAAATGCTTAAGTCGATGCGTCAGGCCAATCAAGGTATGGGTGAGGAAAATAGCAGTGCTCTAAACATGTTTCAGTCGATGCAAGATCAGCAATTCGCTCAGTTGAATGTGACGAGAGGTGGCTTGGGCCTTGCCGATGCCATCGTGCGCCAGATTAATGTTCAGCGTGATCCTTCTTTGCTGAGTCGGTCGCATGACCCCAAGGCTGAAATATCGCCAGTCGCTGTTAAGGCGGCAACAACCGCAACGCTAGCGGCAAAACCTGCCGCTTCCGCGGGCGGCGCTGACGATTTTCTAAGCAAGCTTGCCGGCGTCGCAGAAGAAGTTGCCACCAAGCTGGGTCTTTCTTCTAAGTTGTTGCTTGCTCATGCGGCACTCGAATCCGGCTGGGGAAGTAAATCAATCAAGACTGCCGATGGCAACGAAAGCTTTAACTTGTTTGGCATCAAGGCTGGTAAGAATTGGACCGGCAAGACTGTGGATGTGCAGACCACGGAATACATTGACGGCAAGGCTCAAAAGCGGGTGGAGAAATTCCGTGCTTATGCTTCCTATGCGGAAGCATTCAGTGATTATTCTGGATTGATCAAACGCCGTTTTGGCGATGCCATGGGACTGGGTTCTGACAGTGCTGGTTTTGGCAAGGCGTTGCAAGCGGGTGGATATGCAACCGATCCTAACTATGCCAACAAAATTGCTCGAGTGGCAGAAAGTATCACCACTCGTCTTGCCGCCCATCAGTCCAGATCAAGCCAGACGGTCTGAAGCCGATAAAGAAGTCGAAGGAGCACTACCATGGGATCATCAGTATTTTCGATCGGCCTGTCCGGACTAAATGCCGCCAATCTAGGCTTGACTACGGCCGGGCATAATATTGCGAATGCCAATACTG